>CALGVL010000271.1 GCA_937930165.1 uncultured Acetobacteraceae bacterium | reverse complement strand
CCAGCGCACCGGCGGGAGGATCGAGACCACGCTCTCCTCCCATGCCGAGCGCAACCTGGGCGGGGCGGAGATCGTGCGCCTCGTCCGCTCCGGCCAGGCGGATCTGGGGGCAGGGACGCTCTCCACCCTCTCCGGCGACGTGCCGATTCTGGACGGGATCGACCTTGCCGGTCTCGCGCCGCAGATCGGCGTCGCCCGCAAGATCGCCGATGCGATGCTGCCGGTGGCGAACCGCGACCTGGAGCGCTTCGGGACGCGGCTGGTCATCATCTATCCCTTCCCGGCGCAGGTGATCTTCTGCCGCCAGCCCTTCGCCACCCTGGCCGACCTGCGCGGCCGCAAGATCCGCACCTTCGGCAACAGCCTGGTGGACATGGTGACGGCGATGGGCGCCCAGCCCGTCTCCATCGGCTTCCCCGAGGTCTATTCGGCGCTGGAGCGCGGCGTGGTGGATTGCGGCATCACCGGCACCGGCAGCGGCGTTGCCGCCCGCTGGCCGGAGGTGACGACGCATATCTCCAACCTCCCCGTCTCCTGGGCGCTGGCTGGCTATATGGTGAACATCGCCTGGTGGAACCGCCTGGACCCGCAGGTGCGCAGCTTCCTGGAGGGCACCTTCCGGGAGATGGCCGATAAGCTCTGGGAACTCGGCGACGCCGCCACCCGCGACGGAATCGACTGCGCCATCGGCAAGGCGGACCAGTGCCGCATCCATACCCTGGCGCAGCGCCCGATGACGGAAGTGAACGCCACGGAGGCCGACCGCACGCATCTGCGCGAGATCCTGGAGAAGAACGTCCTGCCCGGCTTCGTCCGCCGCTGCGGCGCCCGCTGCGGCGAGATCTACAATCAGGTGATCGCGCCGCTCGCCGGCGTGCGCTACGGCGGGTGAGCGGCGCGGCGGAGTCCGCCATCCTTCGGGTGGCGCGGGGATTGCGTGTGGCAGTCTCCGCGCTCGCCGCGGGCATGGCCTATCTGGCAGGGTGGAACTACATCGCCTGCGCCCTCTTCATCACCGCCGATGTCGTTGGCCGCAGCACGATCGGGATCTCCTCCACCGCCACGGTCGAGGTCACCGGCTACATGCTGGCGGGCGGCATCGCCTGGGGGTTGGCGCATACCCTGGCGCGGCGGGCGCATATCCGCGTCGATGTCTGGGTGAACCGGCTGCCGCTGATGCTGCGCGCCTGGCTGCACTTCCTTTCCCTGCTGCTGCTCGGCGCCTTCGCCGCCTTCTGCGCCTGGGCGGCCTGGGCGCTGGTGGAGGAGAGCATCCTCTTCGACGCGCATGACAACAGCGCGCTTCATCTACCATTGGTCGTGCCGCAGGGCATCTGGATGTTCGGCATCCTCGCCTTCTGCCTGATGATCCTGGTCCTGGCGCTGGAGAGCGCGCTGACCCTGCTGCTCGGCCAACCCGAGGAGTTGGACCGTCTGCTCGGCTCCCGCACGCTGGAGGACGAGACGGCGGAGGCGCTGGAGGCAGTGGAGATGTCGCGGCAGGCCAAGACCCCATGATCGCCGTCATCCTGCTGCTGCTGCTGCTCGGCATCGCCGTCTTCGCCGCGGTCACCGGCGGCGCGGCCATCCCGGTCACCGAGATCCTGACGTTGACCGGCGTGTTCCTCGTCTTCTTCGGGGCCGGGGTCTATATCGCGGCGGTGCTGGGGCTGCTCGGCATCCTAGTCGGCCTCACCTTCTCCGACCGGCCGTGGTGGGCCTTCGCCGGGCAGACGCTCTGGGGACCTTCCAGCAATTTCGTGCTGGTCGCCGTGCCGCTCTTCCTGCTGATGGGGGAGATCCTGCTGCGTGCCGGCCTCTCCGATCGGCTCTACAAGGCGCTGAACATCTGGCTGAACCGGCTGCCAGGCGGATTGCTGCACACCAACATCGTCTCCTGCGCTGTCTTCTCCGCCATCTCCGGAAGTTCTGTCGCCACGGCGGCGACGATGGGCTCCGTCGCGCTGCCCTACTTCAACGGCACGCGCTACAACCAGCGCATGGTGCTGGGCTCCCTCGCCGCCGGCGGAGCGTTGGGCAACCTGATCCCGCCCGGCATCACCTTCATCATCTACGGGCTGATCACCGAAACCTCGGTCGGCGCCCTCTACATTGCGGCATTTCTGCCGAGCATCCTGGTCACTGGCCTCTTTGTCCTGGTCATCCTGGTGCATGGGGTGCTGCGCCCGCTGGACCGACCGCCACCCCTGCCGCTGCGGCTGAAGCTGAAGGCGCTGCTGGACCTGATCCCGACCATGGTGCTGATGTTCCTGGTCCTCGGCTCCATCTATGCCGGCTATGCCACGCCGACCGAGGCGGCAGCGCTGGGCGTGGTCGGCGCCGCGGCTTTCGCCGCCCTGGAAGGCAAGCTCAGCTTCCGCCTGCTCAATGCCAGCGCCGAGGCGACGGCGCGCAACACCGCGCTGCTCGGCCTCATCATCTTCGGTGCCTAT
This sequence comes from uncultured Acetobacteraceae bacterium, assembly GCA_937930165.1. GTDB lineage: Bacteria > Pseudomonadota > Alphaproteobacteria > Acetobacterales > Acetobacteraceae > CALGVL01. The sequence goes on along the minus strand of CALGVL010000271.1, from coordinate 12,944 downwards.
CTGCTGAACTATCTGCTCACCACCATCAACGTGCCGCAGGCGCTGGCGGGCTTCATCGCCGGCCTGCCGCTGCCGCCCTGGGCCATCATGGCCTGCATCCTGGCGCTGTATCTCGCGCTCGGCACCTTCATGGAGGGCTTCTCCATGATCATCACCACGGTGCCGGTCGTCTTTCCCATTGTCACCGCGCTGGGCTACGATCCGATCTGGTTCGGCGTGATGGTGACGATGCTGGTGGAGATCGCCCAGATCAGCCCGCCGGATGGCACGGTGATGTATGTGCTGCAAGGTATGCGGCCGCGGCCGGGCCCGATCACCGATGTCTTCGTCGGTGTGGTGCCCTTCCTGGCCGCCTATCTCCTTGCCGTGGTCCTGCTCATGATCTGGCCCGGCATTGCCCTCTGGCTGCCCCGGATGATGGGCTGATGCCGCAACAGAGAGACCCCTCCGTGACCGAAACTTCGGAACCGCGCCCCATACGCATCGCCGTTGATATCGGCGGCACTTTCACCGACCTGCAGATCCTGGATGCACGCAGCGGCGCCGTGCATGCCTGGAAGACGCCGACCACGCCCGAGGATCCCTCGATCGGCCTGATGACCGGTGTGCGGGAGGCGGCGGAACGCTTCGGCTTCCGCCTGGCCGAGGTCGGCATTCTGCTCCATGGCACGACCATCGCCACCAATGCGGTGCTGGAACGCAAGCTTGCCCGCGGCGTGCTGCTGACCACGGCGGGTTTCGAGGACGTGCTGGAGATCACCCGGCATGTCCGGCGGGAGCTCTACATCCTGGATCCCGATCCCTTCCCGGTGCTGATCCCGCGTGATCGCCGCCTCGGCGTGCCGGAGCGTATGCGTGCCGACGGCAGCGTGGAGACGCCGCTGGATGAGTCCGCGATTCCCGCCCTGCTGGCCAGGCTGGATGCGCTGGGGGCGGAGGCGGTCGCGGTCTGCCTGCTGCACAGCTATGTCAACCCGGCACATGAGCAGCGGCTGAAGGCACTGATCCAGTCTGCCCGGCCGGATCTGCCGGTTTCGCTTTCCAGCGAGATCAGCCCGGAGATCCGGGAGTATGAGCGCAGCTCGACCACCGTGCTGAACGCATTGCTGATCCCGGTGGTGAAGGCCTATCTGGACCGGCTGGAGACACGGCTGGGGGAGGGGGGCTTTCATCCGCTGGTTTTCCTGGTCCAGTCCAATGGCGGCGTCTGCAGCCTGCGCACCGCGGCGGAGCAGCCGGCGCGGCTGCTGCTCTCTGGCCCCTCCGGCGGGGCGCTGGCGGCGGGACGGCTCGCGGCGTTGCTCTCGCGCCCGAACTTGGTTGCAGTGGATATGGGCGGCACCAGCTTCGACGTCTCCGTGGTGCAGGACGGCCGGGTGAGCGTGGTGACGCAGGGCGAGATCGACCGCCTGCCGGTGCGCCTGCCCATGGTGGAGATGCGCACCATCGGCGCCGGCGGTGGCTCCATCGCCAGTGTCGAGGGGGGCGGCCGGCTGGTGGTCGGCCCGCGCAGCGCCGGCGCGTATCCCGGCCCGGTAGCCTATGGGCGCGGCGGTACCGAGCCGACCGTGACGGACGCCAATCTGGTGCTTGGCCGGCTGGATCCGGCCTATTTCCTCGGTGGCGCGATGGCGCTGGATGTGGAGGCCGCGCGCGAGGCGATCGCGCGGAATGTGGGCAAGCCGCTCGGGCTCTCGGTGGAGCAGGCGGCGCAGGGAATCCTGACCGTCACCAATGCCGGGCTCGGCGCCGCGGTGCGCCTCTCGCTCTTTGAAAAGGGACTGGACCCGCGCGATTTCGCGCTGCTCTCCTTCGGCGGCGCCGGCGGCCTGCATTCGACCGAGGTCGCCGCTGAGATGGGCATTGGGGAGGTGATCTTCCCGCGCGATCCCGGCACGCTTTCCGCCTTCGGCATCCTGTACAGCGACCTGGTGCAGGACATCGCCCGGTCCCGCCTGCTGCGGGCGGAGCCGGAGAATCTTCCTGCCATCTCGGCGCTGGTTGCTGAACTGCGCCAGGAAGCCGATGCCCGGCTTGCGCAGGATGGCGTCGCGGCGGCGGATCGCGTGCTCGAGGTTGCGGCGGATATGCGCTACCACGGCCAGGCTTTCGAACTGCTCGTGCCCTGGGGCGAGGTGGCGGAACCGGATGCGGCCGCACTGGAAGCCTTGCGGCAGCGCTTCCACGCTATGCATCAGCAGCGCTTCAGCTATTCCGACACGCAGGAGATCGTGGAGATCGTGACGCTACGCGTCACCGCCATCGGCCGCCTGCCCAAGCCTGCTTCGGCCGAGGCCGTGCCGGCCGCGCGCCCTGCCTGCAAGGGAACACGCCGCGTCTTCGAAGGCGGCGCTTGGCGCGACATCCCCATCTGGGACCGTGAGGCGCTGCGGCCGGAGGACCGGATCGAAGGTCCCGCCATCGTCGAGGAGCCTTTCGCCACTCATGTCATTACCGCCGGCTGGTCAGCCGCGCTCGGCCCTGCCGGCGCCCTGATCGCCCGCCGGAGCTGAGGACCGCTGCATGCTCGGCCCCATCGAGATCGAAGTCATCCGCAATGCCCTGACCGCCGCCGCGGCGGAGATGGACGTGACCGTCTGGCGGACCAGCCGCAGCACCATCGTGCGCGAGCTGCTGGATTACTCCACCGCCGTCTTCGACGCGGAGGGCAACAACCTGGCTCAATCCGCCCGCATTCCGGGCCATCTCAACAGCATGTCGCACCTGCTGCGCGAATTGCTGGAAAAGCATGTGGATCCGGCGGGCTGGGGACCGGACGACGTTGTCATCACCAACGATCCCTATTGCGGCGGCCAGCACCTGCCGGACATCACCGCCTTCAAGCCGGTCTTTCATGAGGGACGGCGCATCGCCTTCGTCGGCACGCTCTGCCACCACATCGATGTCGGCGGCCTGGCCGCTGGCAGCTATGCCGCCAAGGCGATCGAAATCTTCCAGGAAGGGCTGCGCATCCCGCCGGTCAAGCTGATCGAGAATGGCAAGCGCAACGAGGGCGTCTGGGCGATGATCCGCCAGAACGTCCGCAAGCCGGACCTGTTGCTCGGCGATCTCTCCAGCCAGATCGCCAGCCTGGAGGTCGGCGCCGCCGCGCTCCGCCGGCTCGCCAGCCGCTATGGCGCCGATGGCATGATCGAGGCTGGGCGCCGGATCCTGGACATGAGTGAGGCCGCCATGCGCGCTGCGATCCGTCGCATGCCGGATGGGGTGTATGAGTTCACCGATTTCCTCGATGACGATGGTATCGAACTCGGCAAGCCGATCCGCCTGCATGTGAAGCTGACCGTGGCGGGGGATGAGATCACGGTCGATCTTTCCGGCTGCTCGCCGCAGGTGCAGGGGCCGACCAATGCCACCCTCGCCAGCAGCAATTCTGCCGTGATGTTCGCGGTGATGTGCGCCTGCGATGAGCCCTTTGCTGCCAATGCCGGCTGCTACCGCCCGGTGCGCACCATCGCGCCGGAAGGGCTGGTGGTGAACGCACAATTCCCGGCCCCGGTCGTGCACCGCGTCGCCGTCACCCACCGCCTGCTTAACGCCATGTTCGGTGCGCTGCATCAGGTGGTGCCGGACCGCATCCCGGCCGCCTATTACGGCAATTCCTATGTCTGCACCTTCCAGACCGTCGCCGCCGATGCGCGGCGGGAGGTGCTGGTGGAGATCGAGATCGGCGGGTCCGGCGCGCATCCGGCGAAGGATGGGGTCAGCGCCTTCGCCAGCGGCATGCACAACAACAGCAACATTCCGGTCGAGATGATCGAGGCGCAGATGCCGCTGACCATCACCCGCTATGGGCTGCTGCCGGACTCCGGCGGGCCGGGGATGCGACGCGGCGGCCTCGGCCTGTTTCGCGAATGGCGGGTGGACAGCGAGCGCTGCTTCTTCACTGCCAATATGGACCGCTTCGTGCATCCGCCCTATGGGCTCGCCGGCGGCCTGCCGGCATCCCTCGGCCGCCTGATCCTGACCCGCGACGGGCAGGAAACGCCATTGCAGCCCAAATCGGACAACATCCCGCTGGTGCGGGGGGACAGGGTGCGGCTGGAAACCTCCGGCGGCGGCGGCTTCGGCGACCCGCGGCGGCGCAGCCGTGATGAATTGGCCCGCGACCTGGCGCTGGGCTATGTCACGCCCGCACAGGCCCGCACCGTCTATGGAGTGGAGGCATGAGTTTCGACCCGCGCGCCCATCGCCTGGTCGAGCGGCAACGCTGGTTCGAGGACTTCACCCTTGGCGAGCGCTTCCCGCTGCCCAGCCGCACCATGACCAGCGGCCTCTTCGCCGCCTTCCAGGCTGCCTCCGGCGACAACCACCCGATCCACTACGATGCCGAATACTGCCGCGCCCACGGTCTGCCGGGGATGCTCGCGCACGGCTTCCAGGTTGTGATCCAGACCTGCGCCGGGGCGGGCCTGTTCCCGCACCTGGTCGAGGAATCGCTGAAAGGCTTCATCGAGCAGTCCAGCCGCTTCCTGCATCCGGTGGTGCTGGGCGACACGCTCTATCCCCTGCTGGAGGTGGACGAGCTGACGCCGCAGCGCACCACCGGCGTCCTTGGCCTGCGCAGCACCATCCACAACCAGCATGGCGTGCTGGTGCTGGAGGGACGGCAGCGCTACCTGCTGCGCAAGCGCAATCCGGGTTAGCGCAGCAGCCTCCGCATGGTGCGGCGGGAGGCACGGAACAGCGGCCGCACACGGAGCGTCCATTCCGTGTTGCGCGCCGCCTCCCAGTCCGGCGTCCGGTTCACCTCCGGCCGCTCGAACCGGTAGGCGGCGAGGAGGTTCGGCGATTGTCCGTCCAGTCGTTGGAAGCGCGACCCGCCCAGGCAGCCGGGGCAGGCGACGAGCAGCGGGAGATGCTCCTTCTCGTACCAATCGAAGACTGCCAGCAGGTCGGTCTCCGCGACATCCAGCTCCACCGTGTAGAGGAAGGAGGAGGGCGTTCCTGCATCACCAAGTGAGGCCAGGTGCCGGTACGGGATGCCGCCTTCCGGGGCGGGATCGGGCGGCGGCTGAAGCCAGGTCACGACATCGGCGGGATCTTCGGTATTGGCGTAGAGCGGCCCGGCGCCCCGTCCGGGAAGGATCAGCAGATCGGCCATCGAGGTTCCTTCCATTGTGCGGTGGAACTGATACGCATTCCGGAGGCTCAGGGTTGACCGGAAGGCAGGCTTGCACAAGCCTGCCGGCGCGGTATGAGGAACAGCGATGAACGGTGCGGAATGGTTGGCACGAAGCCTGCGCGCTTCCGGCCAGACACATTTCTTTTTCGTGGATGCGGTGCTGCGCCGCACCCTGTTGGAGCTGGAGCGCCAGGGCGTGCAGCCCGTGCTGGCGCATACCGAGAAGGCGGCGGCCTATATGGCGGATGCCTATGGGCGGATCTCCGGTCGTCCGGGCGTGGTCGCGGCGCAGTCCGTTGGCGCGGCGAATTTGGCGGCAGGGCTGCAGGATGCTTTCCTCGGCCGCAGTCCGGTGCTGGCGCTGACCGGCCGCAAGCCGACCGGGCACCAGCATCGGAACGCCTATCAGGAGGTGGCGCACGCGCCGCTCTATGCACCGGTCACGAAATTCGCGGCGCAGGTTGATGCGGCCGCGGATCTGCCCCGGCAATTCCGGCAGGCCTGGGCAGCAGCGGTCAGCTCACCGCCCCGTCCGGTTCATCTCGACCTGAACGGGCTGATGGGCGAGCTTGTGGAAGCCGGTAGCACGGATGCAGCCCTGGCCGAACTCGGTGACTGGCGCGCGCCCCTGCACCGGCCGGTGGCGGATCCGGCCTCGATACGGGCGGCCGCGGCTGCGCTGCTGTCCTCCGGAAAGGTTGCCATCCTGGCGGGTGAGGGCGCTGCGCTCTCCGGCTGCGGGCCGGAATTGCTGGCCTTGGCGGAAGTGCTGCAGGCGCCTATTGCGACCTCCCTTGGCGCCCGTGGCCTGGTGCCGACACGGCATCCGCTGCATATCGGCGTAGCCGGAAACTACTCCGCGCCGCCAGCAAACCGGATTGTCCATGCTGCGGAGCTGGTGCTGTTCGTCGGCTGCGATGCCGGCGACCAGGTCACGCATGCCTGGCGCGTGCCACGCCCGGGGACGCGCATTGTGCAGATCGATGCCGATCCGCTGGAATTCCATCGCAGCTATCCGGCGGAGGTCATGCTGCTTGGCGATCCGAAGGCGACCCTGGCGGCGCTGCTTGCCGAGCTTGGCAGGCCGGAGCGGGACGGGGCGTATCTGCAATGGGCAGCACGGCTGGTGGAGGAATGGCGCGCGGCGGTGGCGCCGCGCCTCACCAGCGATGCCGTCGCGATCGATCCGGCACGACTCTGCGCCGAGATCAGCACGGCGCTGCCGGAGGACGGCATCCTTGTCGCGGATACCGGCTATTCCGGCATCTGGACCGGCACGCTGGTCGAGTTGAACGGCGCCGGCCAGACCTATCTACGCGCCGCTGGCTCGCTCGGCTGGGCCTTTCCGGCCTCGCTCGGCGCAAAATGCGCGGCACCGGAGCGCAAGGTGGTTTGCTGGTCCGGGGATGGCGCGCTCTACTACCATCTGCCGGAGCTTGAGACGGCGCGGCGGCGCGGCATTGCGGTGACGCTGGTGGTGAACAACAATTCCGGCTTTGGCCAGGGTTGGCCGAACTACCTGAAGCAGGCCGGCAACCGGCCGCAGGCGGCAGAGCAGGTGCTTCGCTTTGGCCCCACCGATTTTGCTGCCGTCGCCCGGAGCTTTGGCTTGAAGGGCATCCGCGTGGAGCGACCGCAGGAGATCGCCGGTGCCCTGCGTGAGGCCATTGCCTCGAACGAGACCGTGGTGGTGGATGTCGTCACCGATATCGATTGCCGCGCCCCTGAACCCTGGACCCCATCGGAGGAATGCTGAGCATGGCGCGCGTTGCGGTTATCGGCGCAGGGACGATGGGCCACGCGCTCGCGCTGGTCTTCGCCCTTGGTGGTCATCAGGTGCGGCTGACCGACAGCAACCCGGCGACCCTGGACCGAGCGGAAGGGCTTATGGAGGCGGCCCTTGCCACTCTGGTGAAATTCGGCGAGGCGCCAGCGGAGCGGACGGCCGCCTGGCTGCGCGGGGCGGTGACCCGGCATACGTCCCTGGCCGAGACGGTCGCCGATGCCGAACTCATCATCGAGGCCATCGTGGAGCGGCCGGATGCCAAGCGGGCGCTCTATGCCGAGCTGGACAAGGTGGCGCCGGCGGATGCGATCTGGGCCAGCAACACCAGCTACCTGGATGTGTTCCCCTTGATCCCCGAGGGGCGGCAACAGCGTGCCATGATCGCCCATTGGTACACGCCGCCCTATCTGGTGGATCTCTGCGACCTGGTACCGGGCCCGAAATGCGATCCGGCGGTGGTGGAACGGGTGCGCGGCATGGTCGCGGCCATGGGCCAGGTGCCGATCGTCATGCGCAAATTCGTGCCGGGCTACGTGGCGAACCGCGTGCAGGCCGCCATCCAGGCTGAGGTGCAGAAGCTACTGGATGACGGCGTCGGCACGGCGCAGGAGATCGACGCTGCCATCATCCACGGCATCGCGCTTCGGCTGCCGATCCTTGGCGTCTTCGCCAAGGCGGATTTCACCGGACTGCAGTTGATGTACGACGCGGCGCGCAACCGGTCCGGTGCCGCGGGTCAGGGCGGGCCGGGGAAGGTGCTGGCCGAACTCGTGGAATCGGGCAAGACCGGCGTGCTGAGCGGCGCCGGCTTCTATGACTGGTCCGGCCATTCTCCCGCGGAGTGGTTCGAGGACCGCGACCGGCGTCTGGTGGAATTGAAGCGGGCGCTCAGAAGGATCGGCAGCCTAGCGGGCTTCCAGGAGAAGGGAGAAGGGGCGTGATCCGCTACGACCTCAAGGGCAGGACGGCGCTGGTGACGGGTGGCGCCTCCGGCATCGGCCTCGCCACTGTGACCATGCTGGCGGAGAATGGCTGCAAGGTGGCAATCAACCATCTGCCTGACGATCCACGCGGGCCGGAGCAGGTGGAGGCGCTGCGCAGCCGCGGGCTCGATGTCATCGGTGCGCCCGGCAATGTCGGCGATGCCGCGGATTGCGAGCGCATGGTGAACAAGGCCATCGCCGATCTCGGCCGCCTGGATTTCCTGGCGAACAATGCCGGGACGCCGGGCACGCGCACCAGCATCTCGCCGAAGGAACTGGACCGGATCACCGAGGAGCTGTGGCAGACTGTCTTGCAGGTGAACCTGCTCGGCGTCTTCCGCTGCACCAAGGCAGCGGCCCCGGCCCTGCGCGCGGCGAGGGGTGCGGTGGTGAATACGGCCTCCATCGCCGGGCTGAACTCGCCGGGCAGCTCCATGGCCTATGGCGCGACCAAGGCGGGCGTGATCAGCCTGACCAAGAATCTGGCGCGCAGCCTGGCGCCGGAGGTGCGGGTGAATGCGGTGGCCCCCGGGGCGGTGGACAGTCCCTGGATGATCGAATGGACCAATGAGCAGCGCAGCAGCAGCATCGAGAAAGCCCTGCTGAAGCGCCGCTGCACCCCCGAGGATCTGGCCGAAGTGATGGTCTTCCTGCTGGCTGGGGCCGGCATGGTCACCGGCCAGACTATCGTGGTGGATGGCGGCCTGACCTTGGGCTGAGGCGGGGCGGCGTCAATCCAGCGCCGCCACGCACTCGATCTCCAGCAGAAATTCCGGGACCGGCAGCGCGGCCACGACACAGGTGGTGCGCGCCGGCAGGTGTCCGGCCGGGAAGGCGGCGGCGTAGAGCTGGTTCATCTCCCGGACATCCTCCGCCCGTGTCAGCAGGACATTGGTCTTGACGACGCGTGTCAGGTCGGCGCCAGCCGCGGCCAGGACTTCCCGGAGATTCTCCATGACCTGGGCGAATTGCGCGGCGAAATCGCCGACGGCGAGCCGGCCCTGCTTGTCGAAGGGCGCTACGCCCGAGACGTATAGCGTGCTGCCATGCCGCACCGCGAGCGAGAGTGGCGGGAAGGGCCTGCCATCCGCCGGCGGGGCGAAGCGCTGGATATCGGCCATGCCGGCTGCCTCCCCCTATGCGGTGCTGCGGACCAGGCGGCCTGGCAATGCGCCAGTGGCCTCGCCATTCCGGTAGGTGACGATGCCGGAGACGATGGTAGCCTCATAGCCCTGCGCCCTCTGCAGCAGGCGCCGTCCGCCTGCCGGCAGGTCCCAGACCATGCCGGGCCGTTCCAGGCGAAGTGCATCGAAATCGATGACGTTAACATCTGCCTTCTTGCCGGGTGCCAGCACGCCACGGTCATGCAGGCCAACGGCACGGGCCGTGTCGGAGGTCTGTCGGCGCACCAGCTCAGGCAGGGGCAGTGTATCGGAGCCGCGGTCGCGTCCCCAATAGGTCAGCAGGAAGGTCGGGAAACTGCCATCGGAGATGAAGCCAACATGCGCCCCGCCATCCGAGAGGCCGACGATGGCGTTGGGGTGGCGCAGCAATTCGGCACTCGGCCCCAGAGTGTAGTCGGCGTAATTGGTCAGGGGCGCAAAGATGAAGCTATGGCCATCATCGGCCAGGAGCATGTCATAGGCGACCTCCTCCGGCTTGCGGCCCTGCCGCGCCGCGATGGCGGCGATGGAGTTCTCCTTGGGCGGCGTGTAGTCGGGCGGGTCACCGAAGGGGAACATCCGCTCGAAGGACAGGCGGGTGATCAGCGGGAAGTTGCTGCCGGTGACCCGGTCCTCGGAGAGGATGCGGGCCCGGACCGCCGGATCGCGCATCGCCGCCACGCGCTCCGCCAATGGAAGATGCGCGATGGCCTTGTAGCTGGGCGTGCCGCTGAACGGGTTCTGGCTGCCCAGCAGGCCGAGCAGGATGCCGATCGGCCGTGGCGGGAAGACGGGGCGGATCGGCAGCCCTTCCGCCGCGGCCTGGTTGGACAGGGCCAGCAATTCCTTCCATGCCTCGGTACGGTCGTGCCGGGCGGTGAGGGAGAAGAGGACTGGGCGGCCGCTCCGTTCCGTGATGCGGCGCACCATGGCGAATTCGGTCGCCGGATCCGGGGTGTTCCAGTCGGAAACCAGTTCCAGCAGCCCCGTGCCGGCATCGCGCAGGCCTAGGGCGATGCCGGTCAGCTCGTCCTCCTGCGCGCGAAGGGTCGGCGTCGGGTCGCCCTTCAAGGTCTTATGGCTGATGGTGCGGGAGGTGGAGAAGCCGAAGGCGCCGGCGTGCACCGCCTCGGCGACGATCCGGCGCATGGCCGCGATCTCGTCCTCGCTGGCCGGCTCCAGCTCCAGCGCCCGCTTGCCCATGACATAGACGCGCATGGCGGCGTGCGGCACCAGGGCGCAGATGTCGATGTCGCGTGGCTTGCGGTCCAGCACGTCGAGATATTCGGGGAAGCTCTCCCAGCGGAACTCCAGGCCCTGATGCAGGACGGGGCCGGGGATGTCCTCCACCCCTTCCATCAGCTCGATCAGGGTATCGCGATCACCCTGCCGCACCGGCGCGAAGCCGACGCCGCAATTGCCCATCACCGCCGTCGTCACGCCATGCCAGGCGGAGGGCGCGAGGTGCGAATCCCACACCGCCTGGCCGTCGTAATGGGTGTGGATATCCACAAAGCCGGGGGTGACGATGCGGCCGCGGGCGTCAATCTCCTCCCTGCCGCGCCCTGGGACTTCGCCCAGCGCGGCGATCCTGCCGCCGACGATGGCGATGTCGGCCTCGAAAGGTTCGCGTCCGGTGCCGTCAATGACCGTGCCGCCGCGGATGACCAGATCGGCCTCGATGCCCATGGCCCGTTTCCTTCCGGTTTGATTTGCCCAGCAGCCTAAGCGGTTCCGGCGGGTCGGCCCAGCCCGGCCGCCCGCCTGTTCCTGTCCCCGGATGACGGCTAGCTTCCCGGCCCCAGGCCACGAAGGAGATGCCGGATGCAACTCGCAGCCCTCGACAGGGAATTCGCCACGATCCTCGTTACCGAACCCGCCCCCTCGCTGCTACTGGTGACGCTGAACCGGCCGGAGCGTGCCAATGCCTTCACCACGCGCATGGCGGAGGAACTGCTCGCCGTCTTCAATGCGCTGGAGGCGGAGCCCGACGCCTATCGCTGCGTCGTCCTGACCGGCGCGGGTGACCGCGCCTTCTGCGCCGGCGCCGACCTGAAGGAGCGGGACGGCATGACGGATGCCGATTTCTCCCGCCAGCACTACCTGTTCGAGCGCTGCTTCCGCTCGCTGCTCGCCTGCCCGCCGCCGCTGATCGCCGCCATCAACGGCGCCGCCTTCGCGGGAGGGCTGGAACTGGCGCTCTGCTGCGACTTCGCCTATGCGTCGAAGACGGCCCGCTTCGCGCTGACCGAGGTGACACGTGGCATCATGCCCGGTGGTGGCGGCACCCAGAACCTGCCGCGCACCATCGGCGAGCGCCGTGCCAAGGAGGTGATCTTCACTGGCCGGCCCTTCAGTGCGGAGGACGCGCTGGCCTGGGGCGTCGTCAACCGTCTCTGCGAGCCGGGCGAAGTGCTGGCCGAGGTGCTGAAGACCGCGCAGACCATCTGCGACAACGCCCCGCTCTCCGTGCGTCAGGCGAAAAAGGCGATTTCGACCGGCCTGCAGATGGACCGCGCCAGCGGCATGCTGTTCGAGATCGAGGCCTACTACCAGTTGATCCCCACCGAGGACCGAGTGGAGGGAATCAACGCCTATGTCGAGAAGCGCAAGCCGGTCTTCAAAGGGCGGTAGCTGCGCCTGAGTAGACGGTGTGCGGCATCGCCACGGCCTCGAAGGGCCGGGACTCACGGTTTCCGTCGAAGCCGAGGGCCGCGCGCAACTGCCGCAGCATGGACTGGGCGGCCTCGCCCAGTTCCTCCTCCGGCCCGGCGACACCCTCCACCGCGGCCAGGGCGCGCTGGCGGTCGGCGGCGTCCGGCAGCAGCTTCGGCAGGGTCGCCAGCGCCTCGGCCGGCGACATGGTGGCAATCACCGTCTGCTCCCGGATCAGCGCCTGACGGGCGCTGGCGCTCATCTCGGCGAAGGGCGGCTGCTCCCGTAGCAGGGCGTTGGAACGGGCAAGGCGGGACCGCCGCACGCCGCCGCGCGCTTGCGCCAGCAGGATCATCATGCGCACCACGGCTTCCGCGTAGCCGCCCTGGCCGATGCGCGACAGCGCCTTGCGTACCTCCGGCGCCTCGGCCAGGGCGCTGCCGCGCGGCTCCTCTGGCACCTCGCCCCCGGAGACGCCGAAGGCGGCCAGCCAGCCATAGACGGCGTGGAAGACGCTTTCCGTCCAGGTGTCACGCATGTCGCGCCAGGCATCGATGCTGCGCTCGACCTGATCGGCCCAGAGCCGTTCCCAGGCCAGGAAAGGGTTGGTCGGCCGAGCAGGCGCGCGGTTGCGGCGCGCAAGGTCGGCCAGCGGCGCCACCGGGGCCATCAGCGGGTTCTCGTCGCTGAAGACATGGCGGCGGAGGCGCATCGGGTGCAGCTTGCGGCGCAGCGCCGCACCCTGTTCCGTCACCAGCCGGCGCACGACTGGTGCGACGAAGATGTCGTAGACCGACTGGTTGAGCGCGGAGATCCGGGCCACCGCCGGGAAGGCCTCGTTCTTCGCCTCGCCGGAGCGGGCGCGGATATCGGCGATGCTCCGTTCCTTCAGCTCCACCTGGCGGACGCCGTCCTGGGTGGTGATGAGCATCTCGTAGAGGCCAGGTGCCACGGAATCGATCAGCTCGATCGTCTCGGCGATCTCCGCATGCTCCTTCAGCGCCACGGCGCCGGAGACGAAGATGCCGAGGTGGCCGATCTCGTCATGCACCAGGTAAACGATGGTCTGGCCGAGCGCCTTGATCTCCTGCTCGTCGCGATACACGTCCGCAATCCAGCGCAGCGCCTGGCCGGGCGGAGTGATGTTGTCGCCGGCGGAGGCGAAGACGATCACCGGGCTGCGCACCGCGCGCATGTTGAAGGTGGCGCCGCCG
>CALGVL010000270.1 GCA_937930165.1 uncultured Acetobacteraceae bacterium | reverse complement strand
GGCGAAGGCGGCGCCCGATGGCTACACCATGGGCATTGCCGCCGTCGCGCATTTTTCGATCAACCCCTTCCTCTACACCCGCCTGCCCTACGATCCCGACAAGGACCTGATGCCGGTCGGCGTGGCGTGGGAGCTGCCGAACGTCGCGGTGGTGCCGGTGGAACACAACCCCTCGCGCAGCCTGCAGGAATTCGTGGCCTGGGCAAAGGCGAAGCCGGGCGGCATCAGCTATGGCTCGCCGGGGGTGGGCACCACGCCACACCTTTCCGGTGCCCTCTTCGCGGCGCGGGCGGGGTTCGAGGCGACGCATGTGCCCTTCCGCGGCGCGGCGCAGGCCATCCCGGTGATGCTGGCGGGGCAGCTCGACTTCGCCCTGGACAACCTCGCCTCCTATGTGCCGGTGATCCGGGACGGGAAGCTGCGGCCGCTGGCCGTCACCTCGGCCGAGCGCTTCCCAACCATGCCGGAGGTCCCGACCATGGCCGAGGCCGGGGTGCCGGATTTCGTCGTCACCTCCTGGCAGAGCTTCGTCTTCCCCGCCGGCACGCCGCGCGCCGCGCTCGACCGGCTGAGCGCGACGCTGAAGCGCATCAGCGAGGACGAGGCAGTCCGGCGCCGCTTCCTGGATTCCGGTGCCGGGATGGCCTGGTCCACGCCCGAGCAGGCGGCGGAGCGCGCCCGGCGCGAGCGGCCGATGTGGCAGGAGGCGGTACGGATCTCGGGCGCGCGGCTGGAATAGCGGCGGCGCCCGGTTCCTTTCCCTCCGACGGTTTTCCTGCAGAATGCGCCCCCTGCGCGGCCCGGATCGGATGCAATCTCCGATCCGGAGCTTGCCTTCCTGCCATTCATTGCAGAGACCGAAGCCATGTCCGATACCCCTCCCGACCGGCTCTCCAGCGATCCGCGGAGCCCGTATTACGATGAGGCGCTTCTCCGGCGCGGCGTCGGCATCCGCTTCAAGGGCCAGGAGAAGACCAATGTCGAGGAGTATTGCGTCTCCGAGGGCTGGGTGCGCGTGAGCCTGGGAAAGACCGTCGATCGCCGGGGCAACCCGATGACCCTCAAGCTTCACGGCCCGGTGGAGCCCTATTTCCGGGACCAGGCGTGACCTCGGGGCGGGGCTCCGCCGCCCGGGCCGGCCCGCCCCGCCCGGTCGCAGCCACGCGAGCGTGACTTGATCCCAATATGAGACGCCTGTCTCATCCCGGCGCCTGCTACGGCACTAGGGAGGGAACCGGCAATGGCGATGACCCGCTCCGAGATGGACCGGAAGATCGACGAGCATTTCGGCTTCGAGGTACGCGACGACGTGGCGGGCGTGCTTGCCACCCTCGCCCCCGATGTGGAGCACGACGTGGTCGGCTGGCCGACGGGGCCGAGCCATGGCCGGGAGAATGCCCGCGCCTTCTACGATGCGCTCTTCGCCGATCTTTCGGATGGCAAGGTCCAATGCATCCGCCGGCTCTACGGGGACCAATTCCTCGTGGATCAATCGCTGTGGTCGGGCAGGGCCACCGGCCGGCCCTTCGGCCTCGAAGGCAGGGACCGCCCGCTCACATTCCGCCTGCTGCATGTGATCGAGTTCACGGAGGCGGGCGAGATCGGCCGAGAGAATGTCTGGGTGGACCTGGCGGCCATCATCCGGCAACTGCCACAGGGATGAGGTGGCGGCGCTGGGTAAGGCCAAGCTGACGAACCAGCGGCGGCGCACACGGAAGGACCTGCTGGAGGCCGCCGCCCGCCTCCTCCGGCAAGGGCTTGCCCCGACCATGGAGGAGATCGCCGAGGAGGCGCTGGTTTCCCGCGCCACGGCCTATCGCTACTTCCCCAATGTGGAGGCGCTGCTGGTCGAGGCGTCGCTCGACACCGCCGTCCCCGACCCGCGGGCGCTCTTCGCCGGGGATGCCTCCACCGATCCGGCCGAGCGCGTGGACCGTGCGGAAGCCGCCCTCCATGAGATGACCTTCCGCAACGAGGTCCAGCTTCGGCTGATGCTCGTGCATGCGATCCAGCAGGCGATGAAGGGCGACCCTGCCGCGGTGCCGGTCCGCCAGAACCGGCGGCTGCCCCTGATCGAGGCCGCGCTCGAACCCGTGCGGGGGCGCCTGGGCAAGGCCGCACATGACCGGCTCTGCGCCGCGCTTGCGCTCATCTTCGGTCCCGAGGCGATGGTGGTCTTCCGGGACGTGCTGCAGACCGATGCGGACCGGGCGCGGGAGGTGAAGAGCTGGGCGGTCCGGGCACTGGTGCAGGCGGCGCTCGCGGAAGCGGAGCAGCGGACCGCGCCGGGCGCCGGGACGAAGCGCCCGCCCCCTTGACTGTGTCACGGCAGCCTCGGTCCGCCGCCGGTCACAGGGGTGACAGAACGGCAGATGAACGCGACAGGCACGGCAAGGGGGAGGCGCCAATTTCCGCAGGCTTACCCCCAGACTTACTCCCATAATTGGGGATAACTGCGGGCGCATTGTGCGCGACGGTTTCGCGCGATGGCCTGCGACGCGGCATGCCGCGTCGCAGGCCACCCTTCGCCTCCGCGCCGATCCGCATTAGCTTGCACCGGCACGGAGAAATGCCCATGGACGACGCTGCCCGCCCGAACGCCCCTCGCGGTCTCGGCCGCAATGCCGCGAATTACGGAGACAAGGAATTCGCCCTCTACCTGCGGCGCAGCTTCGCCAAATCCATGGGCTATTCCCGGGCGATGCTGGACAAGCCGGTGGTCGGCATCGCCGACACCGCCTCCGACTTCAACAACTGCCACCGGACCGTGCCGGAGCTGGTCGAGGCGGTGAAGCGCGGCGTGCTGGCCGCGGGCGGGCTGCCGCTGGGCTTCCCCACGGTCAGCCTGTGCGAGCCCTTCCTGCACCCCTGCTCCATGCACTACCGCAACCTGATGGCGCTGGACACGGAGGCGATGCTCAGCGCCCAGCCCATGGATGCGGCAGTGCTGATCGGCGGCTGCGACAAGACCGTGCCGGCGCAACTCATGGCCGCGGCCAGCGCCGACATCCCCGCCGCCCTGCTGGTCGTCGGCCCCATGCTGGCGCAGCGCTTCGAGGGCGAGCGGCTCTCCGCCTGCACCGATTGCCGCCGTTACTGGGCCCGCTACCGCGCCGGCGATGTCAGCGACCAGCGGATCGGCGAAATCGAGGGCAACCTCGCCACCACCGCCGGCACCTGCGGGGTGATGGGCACTGCCTCCACCATGGCCTGCCTGGCGGCGACGCTGGGCTTCATGCCGCTGCCAGCCGCCTCCGCCCCCGCCGTGCATGCCGACCGGCTGCGCTTCGCGGAGGAAGCAGGCGCGCTCGCAGTGCGCCTCATCACCCATCCGGTGCGGCCATCGCAGCTCATCACGCCGGAGAGCGTGGAGAATGCGCTTCGGGTGCTGCTCTCCCTCGGCGGCTCGACCAATGCGCTGATTCACCTGACCGCCATCGCCGGCCGCGTGGGGGTGAAGGTGGATCTCCGCCGCCTCGACCAGCTTTCCGAAGAAACGCCGGTGCTGGTGGACCTGAAGCCCACCGGCGAGGGCTATATGGAGGATTTCCACGCCGCCGGCGGCCTCCGCGCCCTGCTGCGCGAATTGCGCGACCTGCTCCATCTCGACTGCATCGACCTTTACGGCAGGACGCTGCGGGAACGGCTGGAGGAAGGCCCCGATTTCGTGGACCGCAGCATCATCCGGCCGCGGGCGGAGCCGATCAGCCCGGTGGGCGGCCTGGTCTCGCTCTTCGGCTCCCTGGCCCCGGACGGCGCCATCCTGAAGCGCAGCGCCGCCACCCCTGAACTGTTCGAGACCGAAGCACGCTGCATCGTCTTCGACGGGCTGGAGGACCTCGCCAACCGCATTGACGACGAGGCGCTGGACGTGACGCCGCAGGACATCCTGGTACTGAAGAATGCCGGGCCGCTGACGCCCTCCGGCATGCCGGAGGCCGGCTACCTGCCCATCCCGAAGAAGCTGGCCCGCGCCGGCGTCAAGGACATGGTGCGGATGAGCGACTGCCGCATGTCCGGCACCGCCTTCGGCACCATTGTCCTGCACATCGCGCCGGAGGCAGCGGCGGGCGGGCCGCTGGCCCTGGCGCAATCCGGCGACCGCATCCGTCTTTCGGTGCGGGAGCGCCGCCTGGACCTGCTGGTGCCGGAGGAAGAACTGGCCCGCCGCCGCGCCGCCTGGAAGCCCGCGCCGCCCCCGCGCCGCGGCTGGGACAGGCTGGTGCATGAGCAGGTCCTGCAGGCACCGGAGGGAGCGGACCTCGCCTTCCTGCGGCCGGAAGGGCGGTGACCGCCTCCGCATGATCGCCGTCATTGGCGCCTCCGGCCGGTCGGGCGCCGCCCTTTGCCGGGCGCTGGCGACGCGCGGCACGGAATTCATACCGGTGGTCCGCGATGCCGGGCGCTGGGCCACAACCACTCTCGCCGCCACGCCGCGCATTGCCGACCTGCGCGATGCCGCGACGCTGACGGCAGCGCTGGCAGGGGCGGAATGCGTCGTCTCCTGCGCGCATGCGCGCTGGGCGCCGGCCATCCTCGCCGCCGCCCCGCCGCAGGCGCGCTGCATCTTCATGGGCTCGACCCGCCGCTTCTCCCGTTGGCCGGATGCACATGGGAATGGCGTGCGCGCCGGGGAGGCTGCCTTCCTCGCCTCCGGCCGCGCCGGCGTCATGCTGCATCCCACCATGATCTATGGCGCGCAGGGGGAGGACAATGTGCAGCGCCTGGCCGCACTGCTGCGCCGCCTGCCCTTCGCACCGCTTCCCGGCGGCGGCCGGTCGCTGGTGCAGCCGATCCATCAGGACGATGTCACCCGCTGCCTGCTGGCGGCGCTGGACCATCCCTGGGCAGGGCCGGAAACCCTGGTGGTGGCCGGGCCGGAGCCCCTGCCCTATCGCGACTTCCTCGCAGCGGTGGCGCAGGCCGCCGGGCTGGCCCCGCCGCGCATCATCAGCCGGCCCGCGGCGGCCCTGATGGC
>CALGVL010000269.1 GCA_937930165.1 uncultured Acetobacteraceae bacterium | reverse complement strand
TGGCTGGCGCGCATGCTCCAGGGCGGCGAGGATCCGCGCTACATCGCCCGGCGCCTGACGCGCTTCGCTGCGGAGGATGTCGGCATGGCCGATCCGCGCGCCCTGCCGCTGGCCATCGCCGCCTGGGAGACCTACGAACGCCTCGGCTCGCCGGAGGGTGAGCTGGCCCTGGCGCAACTCGTCGTGCATCTCGGCACCGCGCCGAAGTCGAATGCCGTCTATGTCGCCTGGGGCGAGGCGCGGCGCGCGGCGAAGGAGACGGGCAGCCTGATGCCGCCGAAGCACATCCTGAACGCGCCGACCGCGCTGATGAAGGATCTCGGCTACGGCCGCGGCTATGCCTATGATCATGACGAGGCGGAAGGCTTCTCCGGCCAGGACTACTTCCCCGAAGGCATGGAGCGGCGCCAATTCTATCGCCCGACCGAGCGCGGTGCCGAGGCGGCGGTGAAGGAAAGGCTCGCCTATTGGGCCGCGCTGCGCGCGCGCAAGTCGAACAAGACGAAGCGTTGAGCCCCTTCGCCCCGCATCTGCTGGCGCTGGTGGCGGCGGGCGGCGCGCTCGGCTCGGTGCTGCGCTACGCCACCGGCATCCTCTGTGCCCAGTGGTTCGGCATCGGCTTCCCCTGGGGCACGCTGGCGGTGAACGTCATCGGCAGCGCAGTGATCGGCGCGCTGGGCGGGGCGATGGCGGCAGGAACGCCCTTCCCGAACGAGGCGCGGCTTCTGGTCATCACCGGCATCCTCGGCGGCTTCACCACCTTCTCGGCCTTCTCGCTGGATGCCGGGTTGTTGTGGCAACGCGCGCCGCTGACTTCGGTAGGCTATGTGGCGGCGACGCTGCTGCTTGGCCTCGCCGCCTTTGCGTTCTGCTTCTGGGTGGCGCGCAGGATTTCCCTGTGACCGGGACTGGCGCCTCCCAGGACCGGATGCCTCGGCCAAGGGAAGAACGCCATGAGCCATTCCGAGGATCACCTTGCCCAGGTCGAGCGCCATGCCCGGGAAGGCGAGAGGCACGTCGCCCATCTGCACGACATCATCGGGCAGTTGGAGGCGGACGGCCACCCACGTGCGGCGGATCGGGCCAGGACCGTGCTCACGACCATTCGGCGGAGCCTTGAACTTGCACGCGACCATCTCCGCGTAGAGCGCGCGGCGCGCGGCATCGAGCCATAACAGGCGTCAGCCGGATCCCGCCCCGGCTCGCGGCTATTGTCGCGTTTCCTGCACGCGGCCGGACTGCTCCTCTTCCGCCGGCACCTGGATGGACTGCACCTGCACCGGCGCCACGCCATCCTCCTTCATGCCCAGCCGCTCCGCGACATGCGGGCTGACATCGATGATCCGGCCACGCACATAGGGGCCGCGATCCTTCACCGTCACCACCGCACTGCGGCCGTTCTCCAGATTGGTCACCCGCGCCTTGGTGCCGAACGGCAGGGTGCGGTGCGCCGCGGTATTGGAGCGGGGATCGAACCGCTCCCCATTCGCCATGCGCCGGCCGTTGAATTGTGGCCCGTAATAGGACGCCTTGCCTTCTTGCGCGTGACGTCGTGGCGGCTGCGCCGCGGCCGCCTCCGGCACGACATCGCAATTGGCCAGGCAAAGCCCCGCCATGGCCGCCAGGGCAGCCAGTTCCCGCCTCATTCCGCGGTCTCCGTTGCTGTGGGTGATCGGGGGGCATACGCATGGGGCGCGGCAGGGTTCGCCCGGCGACAGGCTTTTCCCCCGGAGGTCGGCCGGTGCTAAAGGCTTCCTCCACCATGACCGTCCAGACCCGAACCGTTGCGGCGGAGGAGGCCGATCTGCGCCTCGACCGCTGGTTCCGCCGCCATTTCCCGCAACTGACCCAGGGCGCGCTGCAGAAGATGCTGCGCACCGGCCAGATCCGCGTGGACGGCAAGCGGGCGGAGGCGAATACCCGTCTCCTGGCGGGCCAGGAGGTGCGGATCCCGCCGCTGCCCGAAGGCCCGGCACCGGAACGGCCCGGCCCCCGCCCGGTCAGCGCGGAGGATGCGCGCGCCCTGGAAGCCATGGTGATCCACCGGGATGACAGCCTCCTGGTGCTGGACAAGCCGCATGGCCTGCCCGTGCAGGGCGGGCCGGGGATCCTGCGCAACCTGGACGCGATGCTGGACGCACTCCGCTTCGGCCATGCCGAGCGTCCGCGTCTGGTGCACCGGCTGGACCGCGACACCTCCGGCGTGCTGGTGCTGGCGCGTTCTGCCGCCGTCGCCGCCAGGCTCGCCGCCGCCTTTCGTGGCCGCGACGTTGAAAAGACCTACTGGGCGGTGGTGGTCGGCCAGCCGGAGGCGCCGGAGGGCCGAATCGATCTCGCCCTGGCGAAGCTCGCCGGCCCGCGCGGGGAGCGCACCACGGCGGTGGATGACCCGAAGCAGGGCGTCCGCGCCATCACCGATTTCCATGTGTTGGACGCCGCCAAGCGCCGCGCCGCCTGGCTGGAGCTGAAGCCGCTGACTGGCCGCACCCACCAGCTTCGCGTCCACTGTGCCGAGGGTCTGGGCTGCCCGATCCTGGGCGACGGCAAATATGGCGGCGCCGCCGCACATCTGGAGGGGCTGCCGAACCAGCTCCACCTGCACGCCCGCGCCCTGCGGCTGCCGCATCCGGAAGGCGGGGTACTGGAGGTGGCAGCGCCCCTGCCGCCGCATATGCGGGAGACCTTCGGCTTCTTCGGCTTCGAGGCGCCACGCACCCCGAAGCCACGCCGCCTGATGCCGGGGTCGCGACGCTAGGCCCCTGAACCCGTTCCCTTGTGACGGCGGGCCGGATTCTCAGCGGTCCGCGCCGGCCCGCCAGCCATAGGAGATTCCGATGGCCGAGCCCACCGCCCAACCTGGCCCCACTACCCACCGCCGCCGCTGGCTCCGCTGGGTGCTGATCGCCCTGGCCGTCATCGTGCTGCTGCCGGCCGTCGCCGTGGCGGTGCTGATCGCGACCTTCGATCCGGAGGCGCTGAAGCCGCGCATCGAGGCGGCGGTGGAGCAGGCCACCGGCCGCGACCTGACCCTTGCCGGCCCTATCCGGCTGCAGCCCTCCCTGGTGCCGACGGTCGCGGTGGATGATGTCTCGCTGGCCAATATGCCGGGCGGCTCGCGGCCGCAGATGGTGACGGTGCGGCGGGTGGAGATCGAGCTGGCCCTGCTGCCGCTGCTCTCCCGCCGGGTGGAACTGCACCGGCTGGTGCTGCAGGCGCCGGACATCCTGCTGGAGACCGATGCCCAGGGGCAGCCGAACTGGGTCTTCGGCCAGGCAGCACAGCCGGCCCCCGCAGGGCAGGCGGAGGGCACTCCGGCCGGGTCCGGCGAGGCTGGCCGTGCCTTCGGCATCGGTCTCGGCCGGGTGGCGGTCACGGATGGGCGCATCACCTATCGCGACGGCCAGACCGGGCAGAGCCGCTCCCTTGCGATTCAGCAACTGCAGGCCGCGACCGAGGGCAGCGACGGCCCGCTGCGCCTGGATGGCGCCCTGGCGCTGGATGACCTGCCCTTCACGCTTCAGGGCCAGGTCGGGCCCATCGCCCACCTGACCGGGGCAGGCGGCAGCGGCCCCTGGCCGGTAGACCTGACTCTTGCCTCCGAGGGGGCGAGGCTTGCGGTGCAGGGCGCGGTCGCCGAGCC
>CALGVL010000268.1 GCA_937930165.1 uncultured Acetobacteraceae bacterium | reverse complement strand
GCCGCCCGGATCGTGGAAACTGTCGCCGAGCAGCACGAGCCGTTCCGGGCGCCAGCGGCGCAGGGCGGTGCCGAGGCGCGCCAGCGTCTCCCGCGTGTCATAGGGCGGCAGGAAGCGGCCGCCCGCGGCGAAATGGCTGCCTTTCTCCAGATGCAGGTCGGCCACGGCCAGCAGGCGGCGCGCCGGCCAGGCGAGGATGCCGGCGGGGTCGAGCATCAGCCGCTCCCCCGCCAGATGGATCGGAGCCGCGCTCATGCGTCGGTCAGGCTGCGCGGGGCGCTGCGGATATAGCGGTTCCGGCGCGGGCGCTCGCGATGGCGCGGCCGGTCCACCACACCGGGACGGATACGCACGCCCTCGGTCACATCGGCGAGCAATTCGGAGAAGGCCTCCTCGCCATCAGTCGCTTCCTCGACCAGTGCGGCGGCTTCGGCGAGCAGCGCATCCTCGGCGCCGCCGGCCACCCATTCGCGCCCTTCCTCGATCAGTGCCGGCACGGCGAGCGGCGAAACGCGATCGAGCCGCATATGCCGGATGCGCCCTCTGGCGCGGGCCAGGATCAGGCCGATGCGCGCCACATCGGTCAGCCCGCCGGCGGCTTCCTGCCTCGAGGCGCGCAGCAGGACGTGGTCGGGCTCGTATTTGCGCAGCACGTCGTAGATCAGATCGGCATTCATGGTCATCTGGCGGTCCGACTTCTCCTGGCCCGGATGGTGTTTCTCGATCAGCCCGGCGATGGTGGCGATGTTGCGGAAGGTCCGGCGGAGCATGGAGCTTTCCGCCATCCACTCCTCCAGCTCCTCGCCCAGGATGTCCTCCTCGAAGAGGCGTTCGACATCCCTGGGCTCGAAGGCGGACCAGGTGGCCAGCACATAATCCGTCGCCAGATAGCCGAGCGGCCCGAAGCCGGCGCGCTCCATGCGCTTCGTCACCAGCATCCCGAGCGTCTGGTGTGCGAGCCGCCCCTCGAAGCAATAGGCGACCAGGAACCAGCGCCCGCCGCGCGGGAAGGTCTCGATCAGCAGCCCGTCCGGCTCCGGCAGGGCGGAGCGCCGCTGTTGCAGCCGCAGCCAGTCCCGCACCGGCTCCGGCAGCCGCTTCCATCGCTTCGGGTCATGCAGGATGGCGCGGACGCGGGCGGCGAGGAAGGTGCTGAGCGGCATGCGCGCCCCGGCATAGGCGGGCACGCGCGGCTCGCCCTCGCCGCCGCGGGAGACGATGCAGGTCAGGGCATCCAGCGCCTCGAAGCGCAGCGTCTGGCCGGCAAAGAGGAAGCAGTCGCCGGGCTCCAGGGTGGAGACGAACCATTCCTCCACCTCTCCCAGCACCGGCCCGCCGCGCAGCCGCACCTTCAGCATCGGCGATTCGACGATGGTGCCGAGATTCATCCGCAACTGCCGCGCAATGCGGGTGTCGCGCACATGCACCAGCCCCTCCGCGTCGCGGAACAGGCGGCGGAAGCGGTCATAGCTGCGCAGGGCATAGCCGCCATCCTCGACGAAGCGCAGCACGTCGTCGAAATCGCGGCGTGACAGGGCGGCATAGGGGCCGCAGCGCGTGACCTCGGCATAGAGGTCATCCGGGTGGAAGGGCGTGTGGCAGGCCATGGCGAGGATATGCTGCGCCAGCACGTCCAGCCCGCCGGGGCGGGGCGGCTCGCCATCCAGCTCTTCCGCCGCGACGGCCTCCAGCGCCGCGGCGCATTCGATGACCTCGAAGCGGTTGGCGGGGACCAGGATGGCGCGGCTGGCCTCGTCCATCCGGTGATTGGCGCGGCCGATCCGTTGCAGCAGGCGGGACACGCCCTTGGGCGCGCCGACCTGGATCACCTGATCCACATCGCCCCAGTCGATGCCGAGATCGAGCGAGGCAGTGGCCACCACCGCACGCAGCCGGCCGGCGGCCATGGCCGCCTCCACCTTGCGCCGCTGCTCCACGGTCAGGCTGCCATGGTGCAGGGCGATCGGCAGATTGTCCTCGTTCAGCCGCCACAGTGCCTGGAAGCACAGCTCCGCCTGGGCACGGGTGTTGACGAAGACGATGGTGACGCGCGCCTCCCGGATGCGGCGATAGACCTCCGGCATGGAGGCGAGGCCCATATGCCCGCCCCAAGGCAGATGCCCCTCCGGCAGCATCACCGAGAGATCCGGCGCCGCGCCGCCCTTCACCTGCACCAGCCGCACATCCTCGGCGCGCCCGGTGGCCGAGAGGAAGGCGCGCAGCGGGCCCGGATGCGCCACCGTGGCCGAGAGCCCGATCCGTCGCGCGCGGGGGGCAAGCGTGGCGAGCCGCGACAGGCCGAGCGCCAGTTGGTCGCCGCGCTTGGTGCCGGCGAGTGCGTGGATCTCATCCACCACCACGGCGGCGAGGCCGGCGAACAGCGCCCCCGCATCCGGCAGGGAGAGCAGCAGTTCCAGGCTCTCCGGCGTGGTCAGCAGCAGGTTGGGCGGGCTCTCGCGCTGGCGCGCGCGGCGGTTCTGCGGCGTGTCGCCAGTGCGGGTCTCGATGCGGATGGGAAGGCCCATTTCCGCCACGGGCGCCGTCAGGTTGCGGGCGATGTCCACTGCCAGGGCCTTCAGTGGGGAGACATAGAGGGTGTGCAGCGCGCCCGGCCCCTCGGCCCGTGGGTGCCGGGCCAGGTCGATCAGGCTGGAGATCG
>CALGVL010000267.1 GCA_937930165.1 uncultured Acetobacteraceae bacterium | reverse complement strand
GCGCGAGCGCGCGGTGGAGCGGATGCGCGCCGATTTTGTCGCCAATGCCAGCCACGAGCTGCGCACGCCGCTCGCCAGCCTGGTCGGCTTCATCGAGACGCTGCGTGGCCCGGCCGCCGACGACCCGGCGGCGGCGCAGCGCTTTCTCGGCATCATGGCTGAGCAGGCCAGACGCATGGAGCGACTGATTGCGGATCTGCTGAGCCTGTCGCGCATCGAGCTGAGCGAGCACCAGCGGCCGACGGAGCCGGTGGATCTGTCCGGGTTGGCAGCCCAACTGGCGGCGGAATTCGAGCCGCGCATCAGGGCCCAGGGGGCGAAGCTGGAGCTCAATCTCGCCCCGGACCTGCCGGTGGTGCCGGGTGATGCCGACCAGCTCGCCCAGGTGCTGCAGAACCTGCTGGACAATGCCCTGCGGTACGGACGGCCGGATGGCTGCATCCGCCTCTCGGTGCAGCCCGCGGCGCCGGGCAAGGGCTGGCCTCTCCGGCCCGGCCTGGTGCTTTCGGTCGCCGATGACGGGCCGGGCATCCCGCGTGAGCATATCCCGCGCCTGACCGAGCGGTTCTACCGCGTGGATCCGGGCCGGTCACGCGCGGCGGGCGGCACCGGGCTTGGCCTGGCCATCGTCAAGCACATCGTCAGCCGCCACCGCGGCCAGCTCCGCATCGAGAGCCGGGAAGGCGAGGGCGCCACCTTCTCCGTCTGGTTGCCGCTGCAGTGAGGCCGGTTTCTCACCGATGGCGCATCCCGGTCGCGGGTGCGGCGGCACGGCCAGCGGCGGTGCCTACCTCCCTTGCCAGCGCAGCAGGCGGCGCTCCGCCACGGCGAGCAGAGCGTTGGAGGTGAAGCCGATCAGCCCCAGCAGGATCACCCCGGCGAAGAGATCAGGCGAGCGGAAGGAGCGCGCGGCCAGGATGATGCGGTGGCCAAGCCCCTCCTGCCCGGCCAGCATCTCGCCCACCACTGCCAGGATCAGCGCCACGGTCAGCCCGTAGCGCAGCGCCGCCAGGATGTCCGGCACCGCATTCGGCAGCGCGATCTTGAACATGACCTGCAGGCGCGACAGGCGCAGGGCGCGTGCCACCTCGATCAGCCGCGGTTCGACCGAGGCGACGCCATGCGCCGTCGCCAGCAGGGTCGGCCAGACTGAGCCGAAGGCGATCACCGCCAGCACCATCGGCTGCGACAGGCCAAGAAAGGCAATCGCGACCGGGGCGATGGCGGAGGCGGGCAGCGGGCGGATGAATTCCAGCGTCGGCCCGAGATAGTCCCGCGTCCGGCGCGAACTGCCGATCAGCGCACCGAGCGCGATGCCGATCACGCTGGCCAGCACCCAGCCATAGAGCATGTGCTCGATGGTCGTGGTGACATGCAGCGTCAGGTCGCCGCCGGCCGCGAAGCCTTCCCGCAGCGCGGCCAGGGCGCGGTCCGGGCCGGGGAGGAAAATCGGCGAGACCCAGCCGCGATCCGCCGCCACCTGCCACAGCAGGACAATGCCGAGGGCGACGCCGATGCTGGCAATCCACCAGGGAAGCTCACCGCCCTGCTTCATCGCACCTCCTCCGCCACCCAGCCGGCGCGGCCGAAGAGGCGCCGCTGCGCCACCAGCAGCAGCGCGTTCAGGCCCCAGCCGACCAGCCCGAGCCAGAGCAGGAAGGCGAACATGCGGTCCGGCTCCAGTGCCTGCTGGGCCTGCATCAGCCCATAGCCGAGGCCAAGCGGATTGGTCGTGATCTCCACCGTCACCGCGACGATCAGCGACACGGCGGTCGCCAGGCGGAAGGCCACGAACAGCCGCGGCAGCGCCGCCGGCAGCACGATCTTGCCGATGCGCGCCGGCAGCGACAGGCGGAGCACCCGCGCCACCTCCAGCAGCCGTGGCTCGATCCCGGCGATTGCCGCCTGGCCGATGATGAGCATCGGCCAGAAGCAGGCGAAGGAGACGATGGCGATCTCCATCGGGAAGCCGAAGCCCCAGGCCAGCAGCGCGATCGGGATCAGCGCTACGGAGGGGATCGGCCGGAAGGCGTCCACCGGCACGCGCATCAGCCGCGCCAGCGCGGGGGAGAGGCCGAGCGCGATGGCCAGCAGCAGCCCCGCCCCGCCGCCGAGGCCGAGCCCTGCCGCCGCCGCGCCCAGGGTTTCGCCGGTCGCCTGCAGCAGCGTCCCATCGGCCAGGGCGGTCGCGAAGGCCCGCGCGATGGCGCTGGGCGGAGCGATGCTGTCGCTCTCCAGCCCCGAGAGGCGCATCGCCGCCTCGGCCGCCGCCAGCGCCAGCAGGGGCACCACCAGCCCCCGTGGGAACCTCACCGCTCCTCCTCCTGGATGAAGTCGAAGAGGGCGCGGCGCAGGCGCAGGAATTCGGGATCCTCGCGCGTCGCCAATTGGTGCCGCGGGCGGGGCAGGGGGATGTCGAAGACCTCGGCGATCCGTCCGGGATTGGGCCGCATCGCGACCACCCGGTCGCCGAGATAGATCGCCTCCTCCAGATCGTGGGTGACGAAGAGCACCGTGTTGCCCGAAGCCTCGACCAGCCGCAGGATCTCGTCCTGCAGGGACTGGCGTGTCATCGCATCCAGCGCGCCGAAGGGCTCGTCCATCAGCAGCACGGAGGGTTCCTGCGCCAGGCAGCGCGCGATCTGCAGCCGCTGCTGCATGCCGCCCGAGAGCTGCGCCGGATAGCGGTCCGCGGCATGCGCCAGGCCCACCCGTTCCAGCAACGCCGCGATGCGCGGGCCGCGCTGGGCGCGCGGCACGCCCGCGGCCTCCAGGGCGAGCGAGACATTGCCTGCGGCGCTGCGCCAGGGCAGCAGCGCGCGGCCATAATCCTGGAACACCACCGCGACCTCGCGTGCCGGGCCCGTCACGGCATTGCCCGCATAGGTGACCTGGCCGGTATCCGGCCGCAGCAGTCCGGCGGCCAGGCGCAGCAGCGTGGTCTTGCCGCAGCCCGAGGAGCCGACGACGCAGAGGAATTCCTGCCGCGCGATGGAAAGCCGGATGTCGTCCAGGATCAGCCGGCCACCGAGGGAGAGCGACACCCCCTCGAAGCCGATGAGCGGCGGCGCCTGTGGCCTCACCGCAGGATCAGCCGGGCGACGTCCGGCTTCGTGCGCAGCATCTCCTGCCCCGCCATCACATCCACCCAGTACTGCAATTGCCGGTCCGTGATGACCGGGCTCTGCGCCGGCAGGACGAGCGCCTTCAGCACCTCCGCCGGCATGCGGATATGGCGGCCGACGCTCTCGCGCGCCTTCTCGGGCTGCGCCTCGGCGAAGGCGGCGGCCTCCGTGATCGCCTCCTGGAAGGCCTTGGCGGCCCCCGCATTCGCCGTCGCCCACTGCCGGGTCGCGGCATAGAGGGTGGAGGGGATGCCCGGCGGCAGCTCGGCGAGGAAGCGGGAGGCGACATGGCCGGTGCGTGCCTGCACGATGCGCGCCATGGACTGGCCGGAGGTGATCACCCCGTCCACCGTGCCGGCGCGCAGCATGTCGCTCATCTGCGCGAAGGGCACCTCGACGAAGGCCACGCGCTTCCAGTCCACGCCCTTCTCGATCAGCCATTGCCGAGCCAGCACATGCAGGAAGGCGCCGAGGCCGGGGACGCCGATCTTCTTGCCGACGAGATCCTGCGGCTGCGCCATCTCCAGCCCCATGCGCAGCAGCAGGCCGCCATCGGTCACCCGAGGGTTCGTCGCGCCGGAGCCCGCGACCACCACCAGGTCCAGCCCGCCATCCACTGCCTGCAGCAGCACGGAAGGCGTCGGCCCGCCGATCTGCAGGGATCCGCCCAGCATGGCAGCGGGAATCGTGGAATTCAGTGCCACCAGGGTCAGAGTGACGTCCAGGCCGCGCTTCTCGAAGAAGCCCTGGTCCTTGGCGACGAAGGCGGCCAGGAAATCCGCGGTCGCGGTGTAGCCGAGATTGATCCTGGTGCGGCCCTGCGCCCGCCCGGCGCCGCTCAGCAGCAAGGGCGCGGCCGCCATCAGGCCCGCCAGGCTGCGACGCTGCAACATTTTCCTTCCCCCCATCGCGCGCCTTCTCGAAGCGAGCATCCACGTCCGCTCCGGGCTTGGCAAGCCGCCTCCTTGCGGGGCGGGCATGCCCGGTGCAGGCTGCCGCCTGTCCAGGAAAGGGGAAAGGGCAAGCATGGTCGAGCCGAACGCGACGCATGATCCGGCACTCCGGAGCTGGGTGGAGAGCGCGAACGCGCCGGATTGCGACTTTCCCATCCAGAACCTCCCGCATGGAGTCTTCCGCACGGCTGCGCGCGGCTGGCGCGGCGGCGTCGCGATCGGCGACATGATCCTCGATATGGCGGAGGCGGTGGATGCGGGCCTGTTCGC
>CALGVL010000266.1 GCA_937930165.1 uncultured Acetobacteraceae bacterium | reverse complement strand
TGGAGTTCAGACGTGTGCTCTTCCGATCTGGCCAGCACCATGGCCACCTCGGAGGGCGCCAGCCCATGCCCTTTCAGCACCGCCGGCAGGAAGGGCAGCATCACCCCCACCGCGGCGAATTGCGCGGCGAAGAGCAGGGCGAAGCGGAAGGGGGGCGACACTGCCTCGCCGGACCGGTTCAGCCCGGCGCGCGGGCCTGGAACAGCCGGTCGCCGTCCGCCCCTTCCGGCAGCGACTCCGACATGGCCTGCGCGGCATGGCCGAGTTCCGACAACATGGCCCAGATCGCCTCCGGAGAGCTGCCGGCCCGCAGCAGGCGGTCCCGCGCCACCTCCAGGTGGACGGCCGGCCGGAACCGCGCGAGCGTTCCGGCCGCCCCGGCCAGCACTGGGGCCTCATGACCCTCGACATCGCTCTTCAGGACGTCCAGCCGCGGCAGTCCGAGGGTCTCGGCCAGCGCGTCCAGCGCGACGACCGGCACTGGCGGCTCCCGCACCAGGGCCCGGCCGGGCCGGGATCGGTGCCAAGCCCGCTCACCTTGCTGTTCTGGGGACGACATGACGGTCCGCCGGATAAAGCATCCACCCCCGCAAGTCACCTGCCGGGGCGCGGATGCGCTTGCGTTCCGGCGCATCCCGGCTCACACATGCTCCCCGCATGTCGGCCACCTTCTCTCCCATCTTCGACGCCAGGGTCCGCGCCGTTCTTGGCCCGACCAACACCGGCAAGACCCATCTGGCGATCACGCGGCTGCTCGCGCATGCCAGCGGCATCATCGGCTTCCCGCTGCGCCTGCTGGCGCGCGAGAATTACGACCGCATGGTCGCCGCCAAGGGCGAAAGATACGTCGCCCTGATCACCGGGGAGGAGAAGATCGTCCCGCCGGAGGCGAAGTGGTTCGCCTGCACGGTGGAGGCCATGCCGCTCGACCGCCGGGTCGAATTCGTCGCGGTGGACGAGATCCAGCTCTGCGCCGACCCGGACCGGGGCCATGTCTTCACCGACCGGCTGCTGAATGCCCGCGGCATGGTCGAGACCATGTTCATGGGCGCCGAGACCATCCGCCCCCTGCTGCAGCGCCTGGTGCCGCAGGCGGAGATCGAGACGCGGCCGCGCCTCAGCCAGCTCACCCATGCCGGCCCGGCCAAGCTGACCCGCCTGCCGCCGCGCAGCGCCGTGGTCGCCTTCTCCGCCGGGGAGGTCTATGCGATCGCCGAGGCCATCCGCCGCCGCCGCGGCGGCTGCGCCGTGGTCATGGGGCGGCTCTCGCCGCGCACGCGCAACGCCCAGGTGGCCATGTACCAGAACCGGGAAGTGGATTTCCTGGTCGCCACCGACGCGATCGGCATGGGCCTGAACATGGATGTGGACCATGTGGCCTTCGCCTCGCTGACCAAATTCGACGGCCACACCGCCCGCGCCCTGACGGCGCAGGAGGCGGCGCAGATCGCCGGCCGCGCCGGGCGCGGCATGCGGGACGGCACCTTCGGCGTGACGGGCGACTGCCCGCCCCTGCCCGACGAGATGGTGGCCAAGATCGAGAACCATAATTTCGAGCCGCTGCAGACCCTCGCCTGGCGCAACAGCGATCTCGACTTCACCAGCGTGGACGCGCTGCTGGAGAGCCTGGCCGCGCCGCCCTCCCTGCCCGGCCTCGCCAAGGGCAACGATGCCAGCGACCATGTGACCCTCTCCATGCTGGCGCGGGAGGAGGAGATCCGGGCGCTGGCCAGCAACCGCAACCGGGTCCGGCTGCTCTGGGAAGCCTGCCAGGTGCCGGATTTCCGCAAGCTGGCCGATGACAGCCACACCAAGCTCTGCGGCCGCATCTTCCGCCACCTGGCCGAGGACGGCGTCCTGCCGGAGCAATGGGTCGCCGGGCAGATCGCCACCCTCGGCAATATCGAGGGCGATCTCGATACGCTGATGGCGCGGCTGGCGAATATCCGCGTCTGGTCCTACATCGCCGCCCGCGCCGACTGGGTGACGGACGCTGCCCGCTTCCAGCATGAGGCCCGCGCCGCCGAGGACGCGGTCAGCGACGCGCTGCATGAGCGCCTGACCGCCCGCTTCGTGGACCGCCGCGCCGCCCATCTGATCCGCCGCCTGGACGAGACGGAGGATGACCTGCTCTCCGCCGTCACCCGCCAGGGGGAGGTAGTGGTGGAGGGCCATCCGGTTGGCCGCATCCAAGGCTTCCTCTTCCATCCGGAGGCCGAGGCGGCCACGGAGGACGAGCGCCGCCTGGTGCTGCGCGCCGCCCGTCGCGCCCTGCGGGAGGAGATGCCCCGCCGCATCGCGGCGCTGGAGATGGCGAAGGACGAGGCCTTCGCCCTCACCCCCGATCACCGCATCACCTGGACCAGCCCCGGCGCCGAGCCGGCGGAGGTCGCCCGCCTGCGCCCGGGCCCCGAACCGGCCAAGCCGCAGGTCGAGGTGCTCGCCTCCGAATTCCTGGACGGCGCACAGCGGGAGAGGGTCCGGGCCCGGCTGGCGAAATATGTCGAATCCCTGATCGCCCGCGAACTCGGCGCCGTCGCCGCGGTGGAGGCGAAGGCGGAGGCCGAGGGCGAATTGCGCGGCCCGGCCTATCTGCTGCGGGAGTCGCTCGGCCTCGCCCCTGGTGGGACGGACCGGAACATCACGCCGGAACTACGGCAGAAGCTGAAAGCCATCGGCATCCGCGCCGGGCGCTTCGCCCTCTTCGTGCCGGAGGCGCTGAAGCCGCGCCCCATGGCGTTGCGGGCCCAGCTCTGGTCGCTGGCGCGCAACATCCCGGTCCCGCCCCTGCCCGCCCCCGGCCTCGTCGCCCTGCCGCTGCCGGAGCCGGCGCAAGGCGAGGCGCAACCACGGCCGAATGGCGGCCTGATCGATGGCTGGCCGCCCGGCTTCGCCGAGGCCATGGGCTGGCTGCCGGCCGGCCCGGTGCTGCTGCGGCTGGATGTGGCGGAGCGGGTCGCGGCCGAGCTCGGCT
>CALGVL010000265.1 GCA_937930165.1 uncultured Acetobacteraceae bacterium | reverse complement strand
TGGAGTTCAGACGTGTGCTCTTCCGATCTCGATGATGTCGGCGCCGGCCAGCACTTCGATCTTCGCCTCGGGCAGCGGCTTGCCCTGCTCCATGGTGAGGAGCCGGGCGATCTCATCGGCGCGGGAGCGGAAGATCTCGGCCGCCTTGCGCATGAGCTTGGCACGGTCGAAGGCGGAGACCTTCTTCCAGGTCTGGAATCCCTTCTCGGCCGCCGCCAGCGCCTCGTCCAGGTCGTCCTTGCCGGCATGGGCGACCTGGCCGATCACCTCCTCGGTTGCCGGGTTCAGCACCGGGATGGTCTTGCCGGAGCGCGCTCCGCGCCATTCGCCGTTAATGTGCAACTGGACATTCGGGTAGGACATGGCGGTCTCCTCATTCCCCGGCCGGAAGCGAGCGGGGGCGATGTGCCGCACTGTGGCGGCATGGCGGGCCGGGGGCAACAGGGGGTGCCGAAAGCGTCAGGCGCCCCGCGCCAGCATCGCCGCCAGCCGGTCCTGTTGCCGCGCCACCTCCGCCGCATAGCCCAGCGCCAGCAGGCGGGAGGCATGGCGCAGCCCGCGCCGGAAGGTTTCGCAGCGGGCATATTCCCGCATCAGCGGCACCAGCCCGGCCGCATCCGCGGCCTGATGGCCGGGATGTTCCGCCGGCAGGCCGGCGAAGGCGTCCCGCGTGCCGAGCACCGGGCGGCCGAAGCCCAGCGCCTCCACCGTCTTGATCTTGAGGCCGGTGCCGCCGGTCATCGGGTTCAGCACGCAATCCACGGCGCGGTAGAAGACCTCCGCCTCCGGCACCGAATCGAGCAGCAAGGGGCGGGAGGCCAGCACCAGATCCCGCCGCCGCAGGATCCGCCCGGCCAGAAGCCAGTCCAGCTCCGGCGCCGCCGCCAGCGCCGCATCCAAGGCCCGGACCGAGGCTGCGTTCCAGGGATTGTCGCTGCCGAGATAGCCGAATCCTGCGCGCGGCCCGGATTCCTCCGCCGCCTCCAGGAAGCGCAGCGGCGGCATGTGGCCGAGGGTCACCACCGGCACCGCGGTCCGTTCCCGCAGCGCCGCCGCCTCCTCCTCCTGGATCGCCAGCACGAGGTCGGCACGGGCAAGGCCTCTCGCCTCCTCCGCCTGCGTGGTGAAGAACCAGGAGGGATCGAGGCCCTGGGCACGCGCCACCAGATGCCGGTCGCCGAACAGGTCGTGGGTGTCGATGACGCGGAGCGCGCCGGTCACACCCTCCAGCACTCGCGACATCCACACGTAATTGGCCACCACGGCATCGTAGCGGCCGGCGCGCTGGAGCGCGGCGACGCGCTCGGCCAGGAAGGCGGGGCACCAGTCGTCCAGCCCCCAGGCGCCGGGCAGGCTTGGCTCCCGCACCGCCTCGGCCGGCACCGTGTGCAGGGCGTGCCAGAAGCCGGCCATGGCCGCGCGCTGCGCCGGGGTGAGGCCCTCGGCAGTGTAATAGAGGAATTCGCAGATGATGCCGCGCGCCATCATCTCCCGCCCGAAGGCCTGGATGCGCGCAGAATTGCCCTGGTCCGCCGGGTGCGAGGCGATGGGCGAGACCACCAGGATGCGCGGCGCCCGTCTCATGGCAGCAGTTCGATCCCCGTGAGGGCGAAACCGCCCGGTCCGGCCTCCGGCGGCATGGCGAGGCCCAGCACCAGGGCATGACCGCCGGCCGGCTGGATGGTTGCCTCCAGCCAGGCGATTCCCTCCGGGCCGGGCCGGATCTGGGCGGGATGGCGCATCCCGTCCAGGAACAGCACCGGCGCGGCCAGGCCGAGCGTATCGGCGCAGAGCGAGAGGCGCAGCCGCCAGGGCCGCGCCGGCAGGGCGCCCAGCAGCAGGCGCAGCCTGGTCGCCCCGCCGCTGGCGAGACGGCCATCGGCGCTCGGCGCTGGAAGGTCATGCACCAGCGCCTCCGCCGGGATGGAGAGCGGTGAGGCGAAGCCGGCGGGCGTCTCCGCCAGCACGGCAAAACTGGCCATGCGCGGCGAGATCAGCCCGCCGCCGACCTGCCACCGTCCCCC
>CALGVL010000264.1 GCA_937930165.1 uncultured Acetobacteraceae bacterium | reverse complement strand
GGAGCCCGGCCATCCCGGCCGGCTGCGGCGCCCTGGCCACCACGGCCTGCTGCGCGCTCTGGCTGGTGCTGGCACCGCCGGGCTCGCCGGCAGGGGATCCGCTGGCGCCCTTGCAGACCCTGCCCCTCACCGCGGAGCCGCTCTGATGCGCCTGTCCGGTGGTGCCTTGCTGCGGGCGGCGCTTGGCGCCTCGGTGGCGCTGAACCTGGTGCTGGCGGGGGTGCTCCTGGCCGGCCCGCTGCGCCCCGCCGCCCAGCCCCGCGGCTTCGAGCGCATGGTGGGGCGGATCGAGGCGGCCCTGCCCGCGGCCGACCGGCCGAAATTCCACGCCGTGCTGGCGGCGGAGCGCGAGCGCTACGAAGCCCCCCTCGCCGCCCTGCGCGCCGCCCGCGCGGAGGTGGACGCGGCCATGGCGCGCGAGCCCTTCGATCCCGCCGCCCTGCGCGCCGCCATGCAGGAATGGTCCGACCGCTGGGTTGCCTTCAGCGCCGCCTACAGGGACATGTTGGTGCAGGCCATGGCGGCGATCTCGCCGGAGGGCCGGGCGCAGGTCGCCGCAACCCGCCGGGGCGGCGGCTGAGGATACAGAGGACCAACCGAATGGGACGAGGGATCGGCCGCCGCGCCGTGCTTGTGGCCGTGCCGCCGGTGCTGGCCGGCTGCTCCTGGCTGACGCCGGCGGCCACCACTTCCGGCATCTCCCTGCCGGACAGGCTGAGCGCGGCGGATGCCGGGGCGCCGGTGCGCTGGCCGGACCCGCACTGGTGGCGCGGCTTCGGCTCGCCGGAACTGGACTCGTTGATGGCGCAGGCCAGTGCCGCCAATACCGACATCGCCGCCGCGGTGGCGCGGGTGCGGCAGGCGGATGCGCAACTCCGCATCGCCGGGGCCGCGCTGCTGCCCACCGTGGATCTCTCCGGCCAGGCGACGCGGCAGCAGAGCACCTTCATCACCTCCGGCCCCTTCACCACGACCAGCGCCCGCACCCGGGTCACCTCCAGGGACAGCCTGAGCCTCGCGGCCAGCTACGAGGTCGATTTCTGGGGCAAGAACCGCGCCCAGACCGAGGCGGCGCAGCGGACCGCCACCGCCACCCGCTTCGATGTCGGCACGGTGACCCTGACCACCCAGGCCTCGGTCGCCAACACCTATTTCGCACTGCTGGCGGCGCAGGAGCAGCTGGCGATCCAGCGGACCAATCTGGACATCGCCACGCGCGTGCTGGGGGTGATCCGCCAGCGGCTCGCGGTCGGCACCGGCACCGGGCTGGAAGTGGCGCAGCAGGAGGCCGTGGTGGCGCAGCAGCGGGCGCAGATCCCGCCGCTGGAACAGGCGGTGGCGCAGAACCGGAACTCGCTGGGAACCCTGGTGGCGCAGCCGCCGGAGACGCTGGAGCTGCGCGGCGGCGGCTTCAACCGCCTGACCGTGCCAGAGGTCTCGCCCGGCCTGCCGGCCGAGATCCTGACGCGGCGCCCGGATGTGCTGGCGGCCGAGGCCAGTCTCGCTGCCGCCAATGCGAATGTCGTGGTGGCGCGGGCGCAGTTGCTGCCCTCCATCACCCTGACCGGCGCGGGCGGCTTCCAGAGCGCGGCGCTGGAAACCCTGCTGCGGCCGGAATCCCTGATCTTCAACATCGCCGCCGGGCTGACCCAGCCCATCTTCCGCGGCGGCGCCCTGCGCGGCCAGGTGCAGCTGACCGAGGCCCAGGCGGAGGAGCTGCTGGCCGGCTATCGCGGCGCCATCATCAGCGCCCTGGTGGATGCCGAGAACGCCCTGGTCGCCCTGCAACGCACCACGGAGCAGGAAAGATTGCAGGCCGAGGCGGTGCGGATGGCGGAGCGCGCCTATGCAATCAGCGAGGAGCAGCTCCGCGCCGGCACCATTGACCTCATCACCCTGCTGAACACCCAGCAGACGCTGTTCACCGCCCGCAATGCCCTGGTGCAGGCGCGGCTCGCCCGCCTCCAGGCGGCGGTCGGCCTGTTCCGCGCCCTGGGAGGCGGCTGGAACACGCCCATATCCATATACAGATGACCGCGCGATCCACGCGCCGGGGCATGGGAATGCGCCCGGCCCTGCGTATCACCTGAACCGATCCTCGGAGCCGATCCCCTGACCATGCGCCGCCTGGCCTCGATAGCCCTCGCCCTGCTCCTGCTCTGCGGTGCAGGGGCGGGGGCCTGGTACTTCATGACGCAACGCGGCGGTGCGACCCCGACGCAGCAGCAGGCAACCGGCCGACCGGGCCGGGGCGGCGGCCCGCCGGTGCCGGTGACCGTGGCGGCAGCGATACGGCAGGACGTGCCGATCCTGCTGGATGCCATCGGCACGGTGCAGGCCTTCAACACCATCACCGTCCGCGCCCAGGTGGACGGGCAATTGGTGGAGATCGCCTTCCAGGAGGGGCAGGAGGTAAAGCAGGGCGACGTCCTCGCCCGCATCGATCCGCGCAGCTACCAGGCGGCGCTGGACCAGGCTCTGGCGAAGAAGGCACAGGACGAGGCGCTGCTGGCCAATGCGAAGCTGGACCTGCAGCGCTATGCCTCGCTGGCGGCCAATGCCGGCGTCTCCCGCCAGCAGCAGGACACGCAGCGGGCGCTGGTGGCGCAGTACGAGGCGCAGGTGCAGGCCGACCAGGCGGCGATCGACGCAGCGCGCACCCAGCTTTCCTTCACCACCATCCGCTCGCCCATCGACGGGCGGGTCGGGCTGCGGCTGGTGGACCAGGGCAATCTTGTGCGGGCGGGGGATGCCACCGGCATCGTCACCGTGGCGCAATTGCAGCCCATCGCCGTGACCTTCACCCTGCCGCAGCAGGATCTCGGGAAGGTGCTGGAGGCGCTGGACCGCGGCCCAGTGCCGGTCCAGGCGGTGACCCAGTCCGGCGCCGGGCCGGTCGAGCAGGGCATGCTGCTGACGCTCGACAACCAGGTGGACCCGCAGACCGGCACCATCAAGCTGAAGGCCACCTTCCCGAATGAGGACCGGCGGCTATGGCCCGGCGCCTTCGTGCGGGTGCGGCTGCAGGTGGACACCGTGCCGGATGCCGTGACCGTGCCGCTGGTGGCGGTGCAGCGCGGCCCGGATGGCGCCTATGCCTTCGTCCTGAAGCCGGACAGCACGGTGGAGCAGCGGCCGCTGCAACTCGGTACCCTGACCGCGACGGAAGCCGTGGTGCGCCAGGGCGTGCAGCCGGGCGAGCAGGTGGTCACCTCCGGCGCGCTGCGCCTGACCTCCGGCGCGAGGGTGGTGGTCCGGAATGAAGGCGCCCCGCCTGCTGACAACCCACCGCCGCAGCAGCGGCGCGGCCGGCCGCGGCAGGCGGCCGAGGCCAGGCCGTGACGGCGAATCCATGAACATCTCGGCGCCCTTCATCGCCCGGCCTATCGCCACCTCCCTGCTGGCGGTGGCGGTACTGCTGGCGGGGCTGTTCGGCTATACGCGCCTGCCCGTCTCCGCCCTGCCGGAGGTGGATTTCCCGACCATCGAGGTGACCACCAGCCTGCCCGGCGCCTCGCCGGAGACGGTGGCGCTTCTGGTCACCGCCTCGCTGGAGCGGCAATTGGCGCAGATCGCCGGGCTGACCGACATCGTCTCGGTCAGCGGCCCGGGCACCAGCCGCATCACGCTGCAATTCAACCTGGACCGGAACATCGATGACGCGGCGCAGGACGTGCAGGCGGCCATTAACGCGGCGCGCGGCACCCTGCCGCCGAACCTGCCCTACCCGCCGACCTATGCGAAGGTGAACCCGGCCGATCCGCCGATCGTCACCCTGGCGCTGACCTCCGACACCCTGCCGATCTTCCGCCTCTCGGATGCGGCGGACACGCTGCTGGCGCAGCGGCTCAGCCAGGTGACGGGGGTGGGGCGCGTGCTGGTGCAGGGCAATATGCGCCCGGCGGTGCGGCTGCAGGCGGATCCGCGGCGGCTGGCCGCCTATGGATTGTCGCTGGAAGATGTGCGGCAGGCAGTGGCGGCGGCCAATGTGAACACGCCGAAGGGCAGCGTGGACGGGCCGCGCCAGGCTTCCTCGGTCATGGCCAATGACCAGATCAGCCGGCCGCAGGATTTCGACGACCTCATCATCGCCTGGCGGAACGACGCGCCGGTGCGACTGCGCGATGTGGGCGCGGCGGTGGAGGATCTGGAGAACGCCCTGACCGGCGCCTGGTACAACGGCAAGCCGGCGGTGCTGATCGATGTCCAGCGCCAGCCCGGGGCCAATATCGTCTCCACCGTGGAGAATGTACGGGCGCAGCTTGAGCGGCTGGAGAGCGCACTGCCGCAGGGGGCACGGCTGTCCATCGTCTCCGACCGGACCGAGACGATCCGCGCCTCGGTCCGCGACGTGCAGTTCACCCTGGTGCTGGCAGTGCTGCTGGTGGTGGCGGTGATCTTCGTCTTCCTGCGCACGCTCCGCGCCACCATCATTCCGGGCGTCGCCCTGCCGCTGTCCATCATCGGCACCTTCGGGGTGATGGCGCTCTGCGGCTTCTCCCTGGACAACCTCTCGCTGATGGCGCTGACCATCGCCACCGGCTTCGTCGTGGACGACGCGATCGTCATGATCGAGAACATCGTCCGGCTGATCGAGGAAGGGAAGCGCCCCTTGCAGGCGGCCTATGAGGGCGCGCGGCAGATCGGCTTCACGGTGGTCTCGCTGACCGTCTCGCTGGTCGCGGTGTTCATTCCGCTGCTCTTCATGCCGGGAGTGGTGGGGCGGCTGTTCCAGGAATTCGCGCTGACGCTGACCATCTCGGTCCTCGTCTCCATGGTCGTCTCCCTGACCCTGACGCCCATGATGTGCGGCCGGCTGCTGCGCCCGGCGGAGGCATCGCAGCCCGGCCGGATCGTCCGCCTGGCGGAGCGCGGCTTCGATGCGATGCGGGACGCCTATGGCCGCAGCCTGGACTGGGCGCTAAGGCGGGAGGGGCTGATGCTGCTGCTTGCCACCCTGACGGTGGCGGGGACGGTCGCGCTCTACGTCGTCATGCCGAAGGGCTTCCTGCCGGTGCAGGACACCAGCCTGCTGACGGCGACGGTGGAGGCGCCGCAGGACGTCTCCTTCGGCCGGATGGCACGGCTGCAGCAGCAGGTGGCGGAGGTCATCCGGGCCGATCCCGAGGTCCTCTCCGTCACCTCCGTGGTCGGCGCCGGAGTGGTGAATGCGGCGCAGAACACCGGCCGGATCAGCGCCGTGCTGCGCCCGCGGGACGAGCGCAGCGAGAATGTCCAGGCGATCATCGCCCGGCTGCAACCGAAGCTGGATG
This sequence comes from uncultured Acetobacteraceae bacterium, assembly GCA_937930165.1. Taxonomy (GTDB): domain Bacteria; phylum Pseudomonadota; class Alphaproteobacteria; order Acetobacterales; family Acetobacteraceae; genus CALGVL01. The sequence continues at coordinate 4,128 of CALGVL010000264.1, read as the reverse complement.
CCCTGCCCGGCGTGGTGGTGCATCTGCAGCCGGTGCAGGACATCCAGATCGGCTCCCGCCCCGGCAGCACGCAATTCCAGTACACCCTGACCGCCCCCGATCCGGCGGAGCTGGCGGAATGGGCGCCGCGCCTGCAACACCGGCTGGCGGAACTGCCGGAGCTGCGCGACGTCTCCTCCGACCTTCGGAATGGCGGGCTGCGGGTGATGGTGGATGTGGACCGGGATCTCGCCGGCCGGCTCGGCGTGACCATGCAGGCGATCGACGACGTGCTCTACGACGCCTTCGGTCAGCGGCAGATCTCCACCATCTACGCCCAGAACAACCAGTACCGCGTGGTGCTGGAGGCGACGCCGGAGCTGCGCGACGACCCGAGCATGATCGGCCAGCTCCGCATCCCGGCCACGGCGGTCCAGGGCAGCACAGGGCAGACCGCGGCCAGCACGGCGCAGGTGCCGCTGGCGCAGATCGCCCGCATCACCCGCGCCGCGGGGCCGCTGACGGTGACGAAGCAGGGGCAGTTCCCGGCCGTCACCCTCGGCTTCGACCTGGCAAAGGGCGCCTCGCTCGGCCAGGCGGTGCGGGCGATCCGGCAGGCGGAGGCGGAGATCGGCCTGCCGGACACCATCACCGGCAGCTTCTCCGGCGATGCGGCGGAGTTCCAGCGCTCCCTCCGCGGCGAGCCCTGGCTGATCCTGGCGGCGGTGGTGGTGATCTACATCGTCCTCGGCGTCCTCTATGAGAGCGTGATCCACCCGATCACCATCCTCTCCACCCTGCCCTCTGCCGGCATCGGCGCGCTGCTGGCCCTGCAGCTCTTCGGCCTCGATCTCTCGGTGGTGGGGATCATCGGCATCGTGCTGCTGATGGGCATCGTGAAGAAGAACGCCATCATGATGATCGACTTCGCGCTGGAGGCGCAGCGGGACCACGGCCGCAATCCGCGCGAGGCCATCGTGGAGGCCAGCCTGCTGCGCTTCCGCCCGATCATGATGACCACCATGGCGGCACTGCTCGGCGCCCTGCCACTGGTGCTGGAACAGGGCACGGGGTCGGAGCTGCGGCTGCCGCTGGGCGTCTCGGTGATCGGCGGCCTGATGCTCTCCCAGGTCATCACCCTCTACACCACGCCGGTGATCTATCTGGCGATGGAGCGCATGCGGGCCAGGGTGCAGCGCCTGCATCGCCGCCTCCACGCCCCGGTGGCGGCGGAGCCGGCGGAATAGCGCCATGTCGATATCCGAGCCCTTCATCCGGCGGCCGATCGGCACGGCGCTGCTGGCCATCGGCCTCGCCCTGGCCGGGCTCGTCGCCTATTTCGGCCTGCCGGTGGCGCCGCTGCCGAGCGTGGACCTGCCCACCATCGTCGTCTTCGCCAGCCAGCCGGGGGCCGATCCGGCGACCATGGCCTCCTCGGTCGCAGCGCCGCTGGAGCGGCGGCTGGGCGCCATCTCCGGCGTTTCGGAGATGACCTCCACCTCCTCGCTCGGCCGGACCAGCATCGTCCTGCAATTCGACCTGTCCCGCGACGTGGAGGGGGCGGCAAAGGACGTGCAGGCGGCGATCAACGCCGCGGGCAGCGACCTGCCTGCCGGGATGCCGACGCCGCCCAGCTTCCGCAAGGCCAATCCCGGCGACGCGCCGGTGCTGATCATGGCCATGACCTCGGACACGGTCACGCCGGGCGCGATCTATGACGCGGCGGACAGCGTGGTGGCGCCGCGCATCGCGCAGGTGCCCGGCGTCTCCCAGGTCCTCATCAGCGGCGCCGAGCAGCCGGCCATCCGGGTCACGGTGGATCCCGCCGCGGCGAAGGCCGCCGGCGTCTCGCTGGAGGCGGTGCGGCAGGCGATCGCCGCGAACAACGTCACCCAGGCGACCGGCCTGATCGACGGACGGGAGCAATCCGCTGCCGTCACGGTGAACGACCGGCTGAACACGCCGGAGGACTATGCCGGCATCATCGTGAAATCCGTGGACGGGGCGATCACCCGCCTCTCCTCCATCGCCCGTGTCTCCCTGGATGTGCGGGACCGGCGCCAGGGCGGCTCCTTCGACGGAAGGCCGGCCGTACTGCTCATCATCTTCAAGCAGGCCGATGCCAATGTCATCGAGGTGGTGGACGGCATCCGGAAGGTGATGCCGCAGATGGAGCGCTGGCTGCCGGCCGGGGTGAAGGTGCGGACCATCCGCGACCGCACGGAGACGATCCGCGCCAGCGTGCATGAGGTGCAGCAGACATTGCTGATCACCATTGCGCTGGTGATCATGGTGGTGGCGATCTTCCTGCGCCGCTTCTCCGCGGTGATGGCAGCGGGGGTGGCAGTGCCGCTCTCGCTGCTCGGCACCCTCGCCGTGATGTGGCTGGTCGGCTACTCGCTGAACAATCTCTCGCTGATGGCGCTGACCATTTCGGTCGGCTTCGTGGTGGATGACGCCATCGTCATGATCGAGAACATGTCGCGCCTGATGGAGCGCGGCATGAAGCCCTTGCAGGCGGCGCTGGAAGGGGCGAGGCAGATCGGCTTCACGGTGGTTTCCATCACCGTTTCCCTCATCGCCGTCTTCATCCCGCTGCTCTTCATGGGCGGCATCATGGGGCGGATGTTCCGGGAATTCTCGGTGACGCTGGCCATCGCCGTGGCGCTGTCCGGCGTCATCTCCCTCACTCTCACGCCGATGATGGCGGGGCATCTGGCGCGGCCCGAGCCGCACCCGCCGGGCCGCCTGGGCCGCGCCTTCGAGCGGATGATGACCGGGCTGACGGAGGGCTATCTCTGGAGCCTGCGGCATGTCCTGCGCATCCGCCGGATCATGCTGGTCTTCACCCTTGGCCTGGTGGGGGTGACCGTCTGGCTCTACATCGTGGTGCCGAAGGGCTTCTTCCCGGAACAGGATACCGGCCTCATCATGGCCTCCACCCGGGCAGCGCCGGATACCTCCTTCCAGGCCATGCAGCGCATGCAGGAACAGGTGGTGGAGGTATTGCTGCGTGACCCTGCGGTGGCGAGCATCGGTTCCTCGGTCGGCACAGGTGGCGGCACGGCCTCGGTCAGCCAGGGGCGGATCTTCATCTCCCTGAAGCCGCTCTCCGAGCGCCAGGGCGTCAGCGCGGCGCAGGTGATCAACCGGCTGCGGCAGCCCCTCGCCTCCATCCCCGGCATCCAGACCTTCCTGCGCGCGGTGCAGGATGTCGGCATCGGCGGCCGGGTCGGCAATGCGCAATACCAATTCGTGCTGCTCTCGCCCGATCTGGAAGGGCTGGAAACCTGGTCGGAGACGCTGACCCGCAAGCTGCGCACGCTGCCCAGCATCACCGATGTCTCCAACGACCAGCAGCGGGCCGGACTGGTGACACGCCTTGTCATAGACCGGGAGGCGGCGGCGCGGCTCGGCGTCAGCGTCCAGGCGATCGACGCGGCGCTGAACAATGCCTTCTCCCAGCGCCAGGTCTCCGTCATCTACCGCTCCCGCAACCAGTACCGGGTCGTGCTGGAGGTGGATCCGCAGTTGCAGCAGCATCCGGAGCAGGTGGACGACATCTTCGTGCCCGGCAGCGGCGGGGCGCAGATTCCGCTCTCCGCCGTGACGCGGCTGGAGCGCACGACGGCGCCGCTCTCGGTGACGCATCAGGGGCAGTTCCCGGCCTCCACCATCACCTTCAACCTCGCTCCCGGCGTCTCGCTCGGCGAGGCGGCGCGGGCAGTGCAGCAGGCGGCGCAGGAGATCGGGCTGCCAGCCGGGATGCGCACGGAATTCGCCGGCAATGCCCGCGCCTTCCAGTCCTTCGCACGGGACGAGCCGCTGCTGATCCTGGCGGCGGTGATCTGCATCTACATCGTCCTCGGCGTGCTCTACGAGCACCTGCTCCACCCGATCACCATCCTCTCCACCCTGCCCACGGCGGGGATCGGCGCGCTGCTGGCACTGCTGGTCACCGGCACCCCCTTCACCGTCATCGCCCTGATCGGCGTGCTGCTGCTGATGGGCATCGTGAAGAAGAACGCGATCATGCTGGTGGACTTTGCCCTGGAGCATGAGCGGCGGGAGGGGGTGGGCGGCGTCACCGCCATCCTGGAAGCCTGCCGGGAACGCTTCCGGCCGATCCTGATGACGACGCTCGCCGCC
>CALGVL010000263.1 GCA_937930165.1 uncultured Acetobacteraceae bacterium | reverse complement strand
CCGCCCCTATGGCCTGCGCCGCCGCTTCCAGGGGAGGGAAGTGGTTGGCACGGTCGTGGAAGAAGTCGCGCGCCTCCTCGGTCGGCAGCAGCAGGCGGCGGCCGGTGGGCAGGGCGATGCCGCCGGAATCCTCCCGCGCCACGCGCCAGGCCCGGTAGAGCGCCAGCATGGCCCGCGCCGCATTGGGGGCACTGCCGGCAAGCTGCGCCACCTCCTCCTCCGGCACCGTCTCCAGGCCGAGCAGGGGGTCGGACAGCACTTCACGCAGGCCGGTTTCCAGAGCCCTCTCCCGCGCACCGGAGAGGGCGGCGAGGTCCACCTGCAGGGCCTCGGTCAGCTTGATGAGCAGGCTGGCGGTGACGGCGCGCTGGTCGTGCTCGATCAGGTTCAGGTAGCTGGCGGAGATGCCGAGACGGGCGGCCAGCGCCTGCTGCGCCAGCCCCCTTTCCTGCCTGAGCCGGCGAACCGTCCGGCCAATGAGCGCCCGGGACATGGATTTACACCTTTTACGAAACGCGCCGTGAATTTGTGAAAACGACAACGGCTTTGCCGCCTGGGAGCATAGGTTGGGCCTGAACTTCGGCGGCGCAATGTGAATTATTCACGGGAGCGCTTTTCCAGGAGGACCAGATGCGCCCCAGCCCGATCCCGACCCGCGCCCCCGATGGCAGCTTCGGCGGCGAGGCCCCTGATCCCGGCCGCTTCGACGGCATCCGCCGCGACTACAGCCCGGCCGATGTGGAGCGCCTGGCCGGTAGCTTCCGGGTGTCGCACACCCTGGCGGATATGGGCGCACGGCGGCTCTGGCACCTGTTGAAGACGGAGCCCTACGTCAACACGCTGGGCGCGCTGACGGGGATGCAGGCGCTGCAGCAGGTGAAGGCCGGGCTGCAGGCGATCTATCTCTCCGGCTGGCAGGTGGCGGCGGATGCCAACACCGCCTCCACCATGTATCCGGACCAGTCGCTCTATCCGGTGGATTCCGTGCCGACGGTGGTGCGCCGCATCAACAACGCGCTGCGCCGCGCCGACCAGATCGCAACGCTGGAGCGCATCGAGGGCAAGGGCGACGACCGGACGCACTACATGGCGCCGATCGTGGCGGATGCGGAGGCCGGCTTCGGCGGCGCGCTGAACGCCTATGAGCTGATGCGCCACATGATCGAGGCGGGCGCCGCCGGCGTGCATTTCGAGGACCAGCTTGCCTCCGAGAAGAAGTGCGGCCATCTCGGCGGCAAGGTGCTGGTGCCGATCAGCCAGCACATCCGCACGCTGAACGCCGCGCGCCTGGCCGCGGATGTGGAGGGCGTGCCGACCGTGCTGCTCTGCCGCACCGATGCCGAGAGCGCGCAGCTCCTCACCAGCGATGTGGATGAGCGCGACCGGCCCTTCATCACCGGTGAGCGCACGCCGGAGGGCTTCTTCCGCATCAAGCCGGGGGTGGGCAAGGACTACGCCATCGCCCGCAGCCTGGCCTATGCCCCCTATGCCGACCTGCTGTGGTGGGAGACGAGTGAGCCGGACCTGGACGACGCGCGCGACTTCGCCGAGGCGATCCACAGGCAGTTCCCCGGCAAGATGCTGGCCTACAATTGCTCGCCCAGCTTCAACTGGCAGCGCAAGATGGGCATCGAGGCGGCGACGAAGTTCCAGCGTGAGCTGGGCGCCATGGGCTACAAATTCCAGTTCGTGACCCTGGCCGGCTTCCACAGCCTGAACCTGTCCATGTTCAAGCTGGCCCGCGGCTACAAGGAACGCGGCATGGGTGCCTATTCGGAACTGCAGCAGGCCGAATTCGCCGCCGAGGCCGAGGGCTTTACCGCGGTGCGCCACCAGCGCGAGGTGGGCGTCGGCTATTTCGATGCCGTCGCCACCGCGGCCGGCGGCGGCCAGTCCAGCACCACCGCCATGGCGCACAGCACCGAGGCGGCGCAGTTCCACGATGCGAGGAGCCGCACGCCGGTCCCGGCGAAGTAGCGCTGCGACCGAGGAGACGGCCCGGCCAGCCGGCCGGGCCGAAGGAGGCAACACGGAAGGAATCCGCGAGATGACCGACGACCGCTACGATGAGGGCCTGGTGCACGGCCATGCCTGGGCCACCGAGCCGCCGACCCCTATCGCCGAAAACCTGATGCGCAACCTGCAGCCTGCCGCCCCCGCATCCTCCCTGGCGGAGGAGGAGCCCTTCGATGACGGGCTGGTGCATCCGCATGGCTGGGCCTCCGCCGAGCGCGGACAGCCTGCCGCGGCCCGGTAGCCGTGGACCCGCTCCCTCCCCATGCGGCGGGGGGAGGGAGCGGGTGTCGCTCAGCCCTCGGCGAAGGCCTGCGCGAAGACGGCGGGATCCACATTGCCACCGCTGATCACCACGCCAACCACGCGGCCGCGCGCATTCACCTTCCCGGCCAGCACCGCCGCCAGCGCCACCGCGCCGCCGGGTTCGGCCACCACCTTCAGATGCTCGAAGGCGAAGCGCATGGCGCGGAAGATCTCCGCCCGTGTCACCGCCACGCCGCCCGCGAGCCGCGGATGGTTGATGCTGAAGGTCAACGCGCCCGGCTGCTTCGACAGCAACGCGTCGCACAAGCCGTCGCCCTTGCCGTCATTGGCGATGAGCCGGCCGGCTTCCAGGCTGCGGCGGGTGTCGTCCCAGCCTTCCGGCTCCACCGCCCAGACCTCGGCGCCGGGTGCCAGCGCCTCCATGGCCAGGGCGCAGCCGGCCGTCAGGCCACCGCCGCCGGTGCAGGCAACGAACAGGTCCGGCGCGAGGCCCATCGCCTTCGCATCCTCCACCAGTTCCACCGCCAGCGTGCCCTGGCCGGCGATGACATGCGGGTGGTCGAAGGGCGGCAGCACCGTCGCGCCGCGTTCCGCCGCGAGCCGCTCCGCCAGCGCCTCCCGGTCCGTGTTGTGGCGGTCGAAGAAATGGATCTCGGCACCCCAGCGGCGCGTGGACTCCACCTTGATGGCGGGCGCGTCCTGCGGCATGGCGATCAGCGCCGGCATCCCGAGCATATGCGCCGCCGCCGCCACCGCCTGGCCATGATTGCCGCTGGAATGCGTCACCACGCCGGCGCGGCGCGCTTCCGGGTCCAGCAGCAGCGCGGCATTGGTGGCGCCGCGCAGCTTGAAGCTGCCGGTCTTCTGCAGGGGCTCCGGCTTCACCAGCACGGTGCCGCCGGTGATCTCGTCCAGCAGCCGGTGGCGCAGCAGCGGCGTGCGGACGACCTTGCCGCGCAGCCGTGCCGCGGCCGCCTCCACATCCGCATAGGTCGGCAGTCCGTCCATCACGTCGTCCCCCTCGCAAAGCGCTTCGGATCGCAGAGCGGCACCGCCGCCGCCACATCCTCGTCCGGCGCGCGCCCATCCACCAGCGCGGCCAGCAGCCGTCCCGCTGCCGGCGCTGTCTGGATGCCGTACCCGCCCTGGCCGACCATCCAGAAGAAGCCCGGCTCCTCGCTCTCGCCAATGGCGAGGCCGCGATCCGGGGTGAAGCTGCGCAAGCCGGCCCAGCGATGCTCGATGTGCGTGACGGGGATGTCGAGCGCCTGCTGCATCCGGTCCACCGCCACCGCCACGTCCAGCTCATCCGGCTGCGCGTCGCAGGGATCGCAGTCGGTTTCGTCGGCCGGGGAGACCATCAGCTTCCGCCGCGCCTCCGGCCGGACATACCAGCTATGGCCCACATCCCCGATCAGCGGCCAGTCCGAGCAGTCGAAGGCGCCGGGATCGATGATGCAGGCGGTGCGACGCTTCGGCTGCAGCCCGACCGGCCGGACGCCGGCCAGTTGCGCCACCTCGTCGCCCCAGGCGCCGGCGGCGTTCACCAGAACCGGCGCGGCGAAGATGCTGCCACCGCTGGTCTCTGCGTGCCACAGCCCATCCTGCTTCCAGATGCGCCCGGCGCGATGGCGCAGCGCCAGCACACCGCCCTTGGCGCGCACCTGCTTCAGGAAGCCCTGGTGCAGCGCCGCCACCTCCATGTCGAAGCAGTCTTCTTCGATCGCCGCCATCGCCGCATAGCCAGGGCGCAGCGCCGGCACCAGCGCATGGGCGGCATCGAGGGTGATGGGGCGGATGCCGGTGCCCTCCGCCAGCATCGCCTCCAGATGCGTCACCTGATCGGGCGGCGCGAGGTGCAGCACCGCGCGGATGCGCATCAGCGGCGTGTCGGAGAAGCCGGGCGGCGGCGCCTCGAAGAAGGCGCGGGAGGCCGCGGTCAGGATGCGCGCATCGGGACTGCCGTAGTTGCGGATCCAGATGGCGGCGGAGCGGCCGGTCGTGTGATAGCCGGCGCTCTCCTCCGCCTCCAGCAGCGCCACGCGGCGGGTCGCGGCGAGATGGGCGGCGGCGGTGGCCCCGGCCATGCCGGCGCCGATGACGATGGCCTCGCAGAGATGTGTATCCATGGCCGCCCTGCTCTACCAGAGCAGGGCGGCCTTCAGGAAGGCGGCCGTTTCCGGCCGGGTTGGTTGGGAGGGGCGCCGGATGGGCGTCCCCCCTGCCTTGGTTACCGTTCCGGGTTGCGTTCCGGGCCTGTGGGGGTGGCGCCGGGCTTGCGCTGGTCGTCCACCTCCACCTCGGTGTGGCGGACGGTGTCGGAGACGGTTTCGGTGCGCTCCTGTGCCGCCTTGCGCAGCCGCACCTCCTCGCGAACACGGGCCTCCTTCGAGACGACCGGCTCCTCGGCGCTCTCGGTCGCCTCGATGGTGCGCTCCTGGAAATCCGCATTGTCGGCGGCAGTCAGCGGGCGGTCCACCGGCTTGCGCTCGATCTCCACCTGCTCCTGGCGCAGCGTCACCTGTTCCTGCACCGGGGTCTCGACGACATAGCTGCGCACCCGGATGCGGCCATGCTCCACCTGGCGCTTGCCGACTTGCAGGCGCTCCTCGACGATAGGGATCGCCTCCTCGCTCTCCCCGGTCCTGGCAGGAGTGGCGGCGCCATAGCCGGCAGGCGGCGGCGTGGTCGCGCCGGTGCCGGCCATATCGGCCGCGGCGCTCGTCGCGCCGGTCGTGGTGCCCGTCCCGGCGTCGGAGGCGCCGGCGGCGCCGAGCACTGCATCGCCGCCATAGGTCGCGTAGGGTGCGCCCTCCGTACCGGTCCAGCCCTCCTTCCGCCATTCCGCCTCGCGTGTGTCGAGATCGACGGCGCCGTTCCGTTCGAAGGCGTCCATCGCGCTGTCTGCCTTCTCATCCGGCATCTGGGCCACGACCATGATGCCGCCGCGGCGGATGCCCTCGGCATAGGTGGCGCGGTCCGGATCCGGCAGGAACAGGTCGCGCAGCGAGGCGAGGAAGCCGTGGTGGTCCTCGCTCCGCTGCTCCATTGTGCCGGCGCTGACGTTATCGGCGCCCGCGGCATGGACCTGCACGAAATCGCGATCGATTCCGTATTGCTGGACCAGTGCCTCGACCGCCCGCTCTGCTTCCGCGCGGGAATCGAACAAGCCTGTGATAATTCGCATGGCTGATGTCTCCTTAAATCCTTGCGGTGGCTGGTCGCTGTGTCTTGGCGGAAGCCGCTCGACGGCCGCGTCCTGGCGGCGGAGGGTAACCTCCTCCGCATGCCGCCGTTTCTCCACCCGCAGGCGGAGGCGCACCTCCTTCCGCAACACCAGCCGGCGCTCGACGACCAGGACCTCCTCCAGCACCGGGATGACGAGCGTGTCGCCCTCCTCACGGACCGGTGGAGCCGCGGCCACCGTGCGGCCGATCGGCACGCGCTGGACATCCACCAGCTTGCTGCGCAGCGTCTCCTCGATCCGCCGCGCCTCCGTCCCGGTGGTGACCGAGACGCGCACACGGCCAGTTTCCCGGACGCGCTTGCCCAGCTGCAGATGCTCCTCGAGTAGCGGGATGACGGTTTCGGCCGGCTCCCCTTCCATCCACCGACCCTCCGCCGGACCAGGGCCAAACGGCCGGGGTGGCGTAGGCGTTCCAGCCGCAAGCGCATTATCATGACGTGGCATTGATGCGGCGCCGCCGGGACGCGTGCGACGCCGGTTGTCACGTGGCTTGCCACGCGCCTATGCTGCTACTGGCTCCATACCGGGACAGAACGGTTACCGGCGGCCCATCCGCCGGAAAAGACGAGAGCTGGAGGACGAAGGGAATGGCAGGCAACGGGATGACCCGACGCGGCATGCTTCGCGCGGGCGTGGCTGGTGTGGCGGCAAGCGCGCTGCCGCTCGTGAACGTTCACGGGCAGAGCTCGGGTGGCCGGCTGGCGCTCGGGTTCTGGGATCATTGGGTCGGCGCGCCCGCCAATGACGTGATGCGCGCCATCGTGAACGAGTGGGGCCAGAAAAACCGCGTCGAGGTGACGCTCGACTTCATCACCTCCGCCGGCAACAAGACGCTCCTCACCATCGCGGCGGAGGCTCAGGCGCGGCAGGGGCACGACATCCTGTCCTTCCCGACCTGGCAGGTTCACGACCACCAGGACCTTCTGGAGCCGGTGGACGACGTGATGGGCCGCCTGATCCAGAAATACGGCGCGGTCAACCAGGCATCCGAGTATCTGGCGAAGATCGGCGGGAGGTGGCTCGCGATACCGGAGACCGCGGGCAGCCAGTTCAAGGGGCCCGCAGCCCGCATCGACCTCCTGAAGCAGCACGCCGGCATTGACGTGCAGGCCATGTACCCCGCCGAGAACCGGTTGGGCCCGGGTGCCGACCAGTGGAATTGGGAAACCTTCCTGCAGGCTGCGCAGAAGTGCAGCGCCGCGGGCTATCCCTTCGCCCTGCCGGCCGGCACCACCAGCGACGCCACCGACTGGATCGGCGCCATGTTCCGCAGCTTCGGCGCGGATCTCGTGGATGCGAAGGGCAACATCACCATCCGCAACAACGACAAGGTGCGGCAGGCGATGGAATATTCCAAACGCCTGTTCGAGTTCATCCCGAGCGAGATGTTCGCGGCGGACGATGCGACCAATAACCGGGCGATGATCTCGGGCAAGTCCGCGCTGATCTTCAATCCACCCTCCGCCTGGGCGGTCGCCAAGCGCGACGCCCCCGATGTCGCACGGAACATGTGGCATTTCCCGAGCCCGTCGGGCCCGGCCGGTCGCCCTGTACCGTTCCTGCCCTTCTTCTACGGGATCTGGAAATTCGGCCGGAACAAGTCGGCGGCCAAGGCGCTGCTGGAACATTTGTCCCAGACCGAGCAGGTGCAGAGGCTGGTGGAGGCTTCCAGCGGGTACGACATTCCGCCCTTCAACAGCGTGTTCGACGATATCGACACCTGGCGTAAGGTCGAGCCCCCGCTGGGAACGGTATACAACTACCCCGTGCGTGCGCACCACAACGCGGTGCCGAACGTCGCCTACGCTCCGGCGCCGCCCGAGATCGCGGTTCAGATGTACACTCAGGGCATCCAGGCAAAGATGATCGCCCGGATGGTGCAGGGCAAGGAGCCGATAGACCGTGTGCTGGCCTGGGCCGAGACAGAGGTCGAGGGCTTCAAGCGCGGGTGACGTGATCCTGCCCGGTGGGTCACCCTTACGGGCCCGGTTGCGAGCCGGGCCCGTAGGGGCGTTCTCGACCCGGTGGGTGGCATGAAAAAATGACGGCCAGGGAGGCAAGAGTGGCCGACGGAAACGTTGTGATGGCGCGCGGCATGCCCGCCGCGGTCGCCCCGCCCCAGAAGGGTACTCTGCACCGGATTGCCCGGCGCCGATCCACACTCGCCTTCCTGATGACGCTGCCGCTGCTGGCGGTGATCGGCGGGCTGGTGGCCTATCCCTTCTTCTATGCGCTCTACCTTTCGATGCTGAACAAGCGCATGACGCGCTTCGTCGGCATCGACAATTTCACCTTCCTGCTGAGCCGCGAGACCTTCCAGGCGGTGATCTGGCAAAGCGTGCTCTTCGCGGTGAGCGCGGTGATCGCGAAGGCGCTGATCGGCTTCATCCTGGCGCATGTGCTGCACGCGCTGCCGGCCAAGGGGCAGCGCAAGTGGCGCGGTATGCTGCTGGTGCCATGGGTGATCCCGCCGGCGGTCTCGACCCTGGCTTGGTGGTGGATGTTTGACCCAAGCTATTCGGCCATCAATTGGGTGCTGACGACGGTCGGGGTGCCGCCCGTGGCTTGGCTTGGCGAGCCGAGCTGGGCCCGCTTCTCGGTCATCCTCGTCAATGTCTGGTATGGCGCGCCCTTCTTCATGATCATGTACCTGGCGGCACTGAAGTCGGTGCCTGACCAGTTGTACGAAGCGGCGGCGATCGATGGCGCAACGGGCTGGCAGAAGCTGCGCTACGTCACCGTGCCGATGATGAAGAACATCATCGCCATCACGGTGCTGTTCAGCCTGATCGTCACCTTCGCGAATTTCGATATCGTCCGCATCCTGACCAATGGCGGGCCGCAGGATAAGACCCACATCTTCGGCACCTATGCCTTCCAGGTAGGCATTCAGTCGGGCGACATCCCGCTCGGCTCCGCGGTGTCGCTGTTCATGTTCCCGATCCTCGCGGTCTTCGCGATTTTCGTGCTGCGGGACGTCACTCGCCGCAACAAGGAGATGACCGGATGAGCGGCGCTTCCGTCACGAGGGGGGCGGTCGCTCCCCCCACCTATTACAAGGTCGGCAGCATCAAGCGGGAGCGACGCTGGGCATTGATCGGCGCCTATGCGGCGCTGGCGGTGTTCGTTGTCTTCTTCCTGACGCCCCCCTTCTACATGCTGGTGACCAGCCTGAAGAGCAGCGGGGAAATCGCGGATCTTTCGGGCAACCCCTGGATCGTCAGCAGTCCGACGCTCGAAAACTACCGGGAGCTGCTGACCCAGGGCAATTACGTCACCCACTTCCTCAACTCGGTCATCGTGACGCTGGCCGTGGTGGCGATCACGATGGTCATCAGCATCTTCGCGGCCTTCGCGCTGTCCCGCATGCGCTTCTGGGGCAGCACCATGCTCGCGACCGGCGTCTTCCTTACCTATCTGGTGCCGGAGACACTGCTCTTCATTCCGCTCTTCCAGATCATCGGCGGGCTGGGCCTCTACAACAACCTGCTGGCCATGATCCTGATCTATCCGACCCTAACGGTGCCTTTCACCACCTGGATCATGATCGGCTACTTCGCCTCAATCCCGAAGGAGCTGGACGAGGCGGCACTGATCGACGGCGCCAACCACTTCCAGATGCTGTGGAAGATTTTCATCCCGGTGGCGCTGCCCGGCATCCTGGCGGCGATGATCTTCGCCTTCACGGTGTCCTGGGCGCAGTTCCTCTACCCGATGGCCTTCCTGGTCAGTTCCGAGCAGATGGTGCTGACGGTCGGCATCGTGTCGGACCTGATCCGCGGCGATACCTTCCAATGGGGCAAGATCATGGCTGGAGCGCTGATGGCCGCGGCGCCACCGCTGCTGGTCTATGCTTTCCTGATGGACTACTACATCGCTGGCCTGACTGCCGGCGCAACAAAGGGCTAGGGGAGGTTCCGGCGCATGGCGCAGGTATCGCTGAGGAAGATCGTCAAGGAATACGAAGGTGGCGTGCAGGCGGTTAAGGGCATCGACCTGGAGATTGCGGACCACGAATTCGTGGTCCTGGTCGGCCCTTCCGGCTGCGGGAAGTCCACCACGCTGCGCATGATCGCGGGGCTCGAGGAGATTACCTCGGGCGAGATCGCCATCGGCGGCCAGGTGGTGAACGACATCCCGCCGCGCGACAGGGACATCGCCATGGTGTTCCAGAACTACGCGCTCTACCCGCATATGAGCGTGTACGAGAATATGGGCTTCGGCCTGACGCTCCGGAAATTCCCCAAGGATGAGATCCGCAGGCGGGTGGAGAACGCGGCGCGGATCCTCGATATCGGCAACCTGCTGGACCGCAAGCCCAAGGCGCTCTCGGGCGGGCAGCGGCAGCGCGTGGCGATGGGTCGCGCCATCGTGCGCGACCCCAAGGTCTTCCTGTTCGACGAGCCGCTGTCGAATCTCGATGCCAAGCTGCGCGTGCAGATGCGGACCGAGATCAAGAAGGTCCATCAGACCGTCAAGACCACCACGGTCTATGTCACCCATGACCAGGTGGAGGCGATGACCCTTGCCGACCGCGTGGTGGTGATGAACCAGGGCATCATCGAGCAGGTGGGCGCACCGCAGGAGCTCTACCACCACCCGGCGACCCGCTTCGTCGCCGGCTTCATCGGCAGCCCGGCGATGAATTTCATTCCCGCCCGGCTGGAGAACGGCGCCGGCGCGTTGCGCATGCACCTGCCGAACGACATCGTGCTGCCGGTCCCGGCCTCGCGCACCCAGCGCTATGCCCCCCATGCCGGGAGGGAGGTGCTGTTCGGCATCCGGCCGGAGCACCTGACCGAGGTAAGGGCGACTGACAAGCCCAACATCGCCACCTTCCAGGCAACGCCCGAGGTGGTCGAGCCGATGGGCATGGAAACGCTGGTGCATTTCTGGATGCAGGGGGCGGAGGTCTGCGCCCGGCTCGACCCCGCCGTCCCGGTGGAGCCCGGGCGGCCGCTGACGATGGCCGCGGATCTCGACCAGATGCACCTGATCGACCCGGTGTCCGGCCGGGTCCTGTAGGCCGTCCGGCCGGCCCCTTCCGCGCCTCTTCCCTGGGGCCGGCCGCCGGATTACAGAAAGCACATGGACACGCACGCTCCGGTGCTGATCGGCGCCGACACCCTGGAAAGCTTCGTCCGCGACATCTTCGTCGCCAATGGCTGCGACGCAGCAGAGGCAGGACGCATCGCCCACCACCTGCTCGGCGCCAACCTGGCCGGGCATGACAGCCATGGCGTCGCCCGTGTGCCGCGCTATGTGGAGTGGCAGCAGGCCGGCTATGTGGTGGCCGGGCAGCAGGCCGAGGTCGTCACCGATGGCGGCACCTTCGCCGTGTTGGACGGCAAATGGGGCTTTGGCCAGACCGTGGCACCGCAGGCCACCGCACTCGGCATCGAGCGGGCGAAGCAGCACGGCACGGCCATCATCGCCCTGCGCAATGCCGGGCATATCGGCCGCGTCGGCACCTATGCCGAGCAGGCGATCGAGGCCGGGCTGATCTCCATCCACTTCGTCAATGTCGCGGGCAGCGTGCTGGTCGCGCCCTACGGCGGGACGGAGCGGCGCTTCTCCACCGCCCCCTTCAGCGTCGGCGTGCCGACCGACCCGCCGGTGGTGCTGGACTTCGCCACCTCCCGCGTCGCGGAGGGCAAGGTGCTGGTCGCCTCCAATGGCGGCAAGCCGCTGCCGCCGGATGCACTGATTGAGCCGGACGGGCGGCTCTCCGGCGATCCGCACACCCTCTATGGCGACTATCCGCAGGTCGGGCCGCGCAGCCCCGCGAATGGCCTTGGCGCCATCCGCGCCTTCGGCGAGCACAAGGGCTCCGGCCTCGCCTTCATGTGCGAGCTGCTGGCCGGCGCCTTCACCGGCGGCGGCTGCTCCGGCCCGGTCGAGGCACGCGGGCGAATCGCCAACGGCATGCTCTCCATCTTCATCTCGCCGCGGCATTTCGGCACGGAGGCCGAGTTCCGGCGCACCGCCGAGAGCTACGTC
>CALGVL010000262.1 GCA_937930165.1 uncultured Acetobacteraceae bacterium | reverse complement strand
GCCCCATGCCGGGCCGTCACGCTCGGCCGATCAGGACGAGCAGCTTGAAGAACAGGTCGCTGCGGAACCTCTGGAAATATACGGGCGGGATGATGGCGAACCGCAGGCGCTGGGCCGTGCTGTCCCGATGGTGGACATAGCTGGCGATCGCCCTCCGCTTCTTCGGCGGCAGCACGTGGCGGGTCTGCAGATAGAGGGAGCGGGCCTGGGCATGAAAGCCGGGATGTCCGCCTTTGAGGCGCGCCAAACGCAGCTTTTACCTGATGAAGGCGCTCGGCTTGCCGCCGATGGCGTTCGCCCCGTGCTGGCGGTACCGGATGAAGGCCCGAGCGTCGAAGATCACATTGCCGAACGCGGAGATGACCAGATAGACCCAGGCGTCGTGCAGCACCGCCCTTTGGGATGAGTACCGGCAGAGGACCTCGTAGGCGCGCCGGTTGAAGACGCTGGTCGCACCGGACGCCCTGGATTCGACCAACGCATTCTCGACTCCCAGGGGACGGCGAACCGGCATCCCCCAGCCCAGGTGCTTCAGGTTCTCGTCGACGAACTCAAGCTGCCCGCAATACAGCACCGGTGTCTGCTTCCGGTTCGATTCGATGTGCCGGCACGCTTGCGCAAGCTTTTCAGGCCGCCAGACATCGTCTGCGTCGCTGAAGGCGAAGTAGTCGGCATCGAAATCCCATAGTTGCAGCATGGACAGGAAGCTGCGGGTCACCCCGACATTCGCGGCGCCGATCACGTGCACGTTGTCGTGCTTCGCCTCGTAGGTTCTCAGAATGCGGGCGGTTTCGTCGGTCGATCCGTCGTCCCTGACGTAGAGGGACACGGCCACGTCCTTCTGCGCCAATATGCTGTCAGTCTGCTCGCCGAGATACCTGGCTCCATTGAATACGGACATCAGGACGGCGACCCTGGGCAACTTCGCTTCTTCCAATTCCCGGGCCGTTCCCACCCTGACGACTAACGGCGCTGCCGGTATCCGGACAGGCTGCGGCGAAGCCCCTCTCGCAGACCGTAAGGTCGCGTGAAGCCGGCCTCGGCCAGCTTCGCCTGCATCGGCTTGGCGATGCTGCTCATCCTGGCGAAGTCGGTCTCGCCCTGGTGGTAGATCCAGTGCCAGAGCTGCTTGGCGCGGAAGGGCTTCTCGCCCATCGCCACCATCTCCGCCACCAGCTCCTCACGGGAGAGACCGACCAGGTTGCGGCGGCCATCCGGCAAGGTCGCGGGCGGCGGGTTGAACAGGGCCGACTTGGCAAGGATGCGCTCGCGCTCGGCCGCGGTCAGGGTCAAGGCGCTCGTTACGCTGGCGGCGTGCTGATCGCTCATCGGCGCCCTGCCCCTCTGGCGGGGCACTCCTTGGAGATGGCCTCATAGGCCGCGGTGAAGCCGGAGAGGGAGAAGGTGTCGCTCGCCTGGCCGCGGCCGTTCGGGGCGGTGCCGCGCGCCACCGCCTGGGCGCCGCCGGGGAAGGCGGCAACCGCGGCCTGGCCCTCGCGCGCGAAGGCGCTGGTGCCGGCGGTGAAGAAACCAAGGCTGCGCGACCCCACCGTGACCTGCACGGGATCGCCACCCTCATTGCTGTTGCGGGGATAGGCATAGCCGGGCTGGAGCGCCACCTGATCCCGCCCCTGCGGGCGGTGGGTCACCACCAGCATCACATTATTGGCTGAGCGGCCGGGCACGCCTTCCACCTTGGTGGCGCGGGTGAAGGCATAGCAGACCTTCTGCCCGCCCGCCCCCAGGGTGGCGGCAGTCCAGGACTGGTAGTCGCCCAGCTTGCGCGGCTGCGCCTGCTGCGCCGCCGCATCGGCGACCGGGAGGAAAAGGGTCAGAAGAAGGGCCAGGACAGGGAACCCACGCATGGCCGCTAGATACGGTCCCGCCCCACCACCATCAACCGCCGGGATGCCGGGAGCAGGGCTGCGCGGCGGCGGGGGCTGGCGGCAGCCCCAGCGCCCCCTCGCCCTGCCGCTGCCATGGCCTTATGCAGCCATGCCATGACCGACGCCGCCGACAGCCAGCTCGCCGCCCAGTACGAGGCCTATCCCTACCCCGCCCGCGACCCGCGGGAGGAAGCGAAACGGCTGATCGTCGGCAGCCCGAGCCATCTGCGGGAGGTGGATCACTGGATCTTCGGCGCCCGCCGCCCGGCAAGCCAGCCCCTCCGCGCCCTGGTGGCCGGCGGCGGCACCGGCGACGGCACCATCATGCTGGCGCAGCAGATGGCCTGGGCGAAGCGGCCGGGGGAGGTCACCTGGCTGGACCGCAGCGGCGCCGCGCGAAGGATCGCGACGGCACGGGCGGAGGTGCGGAAGCTGGACAATATCCGCTTCGTCGAGGGTTCGCTGCTGGACCTGCCGGGATCGGGCCTCGGTCCCTTCGACTACATCGACTGCTGCGGCGTGCTGCACCACCTGCCGGACCCGCTGGCGGGGCTGCGCGCCCTGGTGAGCGTCCTGGCCCCGGGGGGCGGGATCGGGCTGATGGTCTATGCGCCACATGGCCGCACCGGCGTCTACATGATGCAGGACGCGCTGCGCCTGCTGGCACCGGCCGAGGAGCCGCCGCCAGCACGGGTGGACATCGCGCGGCGGCTGTGGCGGCAGGCGCCGGAGACCGCCTGGCTGCGGAAGAATCCCTGGCTCACCGACCATATCTCCGGCGGTGATGCGGGGATCTACGACCTGCTGCTCAACCCGCGCGACGTCGCCTTCACCGTCCCGGCGCTGGAGGCGCTGGTGCGGGCGGCGGGGCTGCGCATCGTCTGCCTGGTGGAGCCGGTGCGCTACGATCCGGACAGCTATCTCTCCGACCCGAAGCTGCGCGCCCGCACCGCCGCGCTGACCCCGACCGAGCGCGCGGCGCTGGCCGAGGCCATCACCGGCAATATGGGCATCCATATCGCCTATTGCGTCCCGGCCGACGCGCCTGAACTGGCGCCGCCCTGGGACGATCCGGAAGCGGTGCCGGTGCTGCGGGAGATGGACGGGCCGACCCTGGCGCGGAACCTGCCGAAGGACGGCGTGCTGCCGGTCAGCTTCGACGGGCTGCGGGTGCCGCTGCCCCTGCCGCGCCTGGCCGCGGCCATCCTCCAGCGGGTGGACGGGAAGCGGCCACTCGGCGCGATCGCGGATGAGCTGGCGGCGAATGGCGTGTCGCGGGAGGCGTTCTGGCGCGACCTGGCGGCGCTGCGGCGGGCGATGGAGTCGATGAACCGGCTGCTGCTCGCCGCACCGGCATGAATCTTCCTGATGATCGGCCCGCCATCATCATCTTCGGCGCCGCCGTGCGGCCGGATGGGCGCCCGAGCGGCACGCTCCGCCGCCGGGTGGAGGCGGCGGCAGAGTTCGGTGCGCGGTTGCAGGACCCGCTCTACCTCCCCACAGGGGCCAAAGGACGGCATGGGGAGGCCGAAAGCGCGGTGATGGCGGAGCTGCTGCGCAGCCTGGGCGTGCCGGGCGCGCGGATCCGGCAGGAGCCGACAGGAACGGACACTCTCTCCTCCGTCCTGGCCTGCGTGGCGCTGCTGCGGGAGATGGGCCATGCCGGCCAGGTCTATGCCGCAACCAGCGGCTATCACCTGCCACGCTGCCTGCTGCTGCTGCGCCTGGCAGGCGTGCCGGCGCGGGCAGTGCCGCCGCCGCGGACCGAGGCCGGCTGGCGCAGCCGCTGGTGGTGGCGGCTGCGAGAGGTGCCGGCGCTGCCCTATGATGCAGGCCTGATGCTCTGGGCCCGGCTGCGCGGGCGGGGCTGATCCCCGGCCTCAGGCATTCCAGTCCGGCGCGAAGCCGGGATTCACCAGGCGCCGGTCCTTCGGCAGCGCGGCGAGCGCGGCGAGGTCCTCAGCATCAAGCGCCAGATCCACCGCCTCCAGATTCTCCCGCTGCCGGGCCGGCAAGGCCGATTTCGGGATGGCCGCGACCCCGGGCATGGACAGCAGCCAGGCCAGGGCCACCTGCCCCGGCGTTGCGCCATGCTTCGCGGCGATGCGCTGAATCACCGGGTCTTTCGCCACCTCGCCCTTCGCCACCGGCGTATAGCTGGTCAGCACGATGCCACGCGGCTGGGTGTAGTCCAGCAACCGGCGCTGCGAGAGGAAGACATGGTGCTCCACCTGCAGGCAGGCGATGGGCGCGATCTCGGCCTCCACCGCACGCCGCAACAGGCCGAGCGGGAAATTCGCCACCCCGACCGCACGCGCCAGCCCTTCCTCGCGGAGTCGCGCCAGCGCCCGCAATGCATCCGGCAGGTCGAGCTCCGGGCTGGGCCAGTGGATCAGCAGCAGGTCCACATAGGGCTGTGCCAGGCGCCGCAGGCTGTCCTCGAAGGCACGGCGGATCGCATCGCCCCGCGGCTTGTCCCACCAGACCTTCGTGGTCAGGTAGATCTCCCCACGCGGTACGCCGCTGGCATTGATGGCGGCGCCGACCTCCTCCTCATTGCCGTACATCTCCGCCATGTCGATGTGCCGGTAGCCGAGGCCGAGGGCGGATTCCACCGCCGCCCGGCACTCCGCCCCCTTCATCGGCCAGGTGCCGAGGCCGAGCCGGGGCATGCGCGTCAGCGCGCTCTCGAAGACCGGGACGGAGGTCATGGGCGCTTCGACAGGTCCACCAGCGCGGCAAAACCCGTCTCCGTTCCGAAGGCCAGATGCGTGCCGGCCGGGTTCCAGCCAAGCGCAGAAATGGGACCACGCCCCGGCGCCGCCACCGGCACCACCTTGCCGGAGGCGATCTCCGCCATCAGCACCAGCCCATCGGCGAAGCCAGCCGCCACCACCTCGTGCTGCGGATGGCAGGCGACGGCGGTGCAGAACACATTGTCGCCGCCGGCCAATTCGGTCGGTGCCTTGCCCATCGGCCCGCCGCCGAAGAAGGGCCAGAGCACCACGGAATCGGCGCCGCTGGTCGCCAGCCAGCGCCCCTTGGCGGTGAAGGAGAGGAACTTGGTCTTGCTGGGATAGCCGGACATGCGCATGTGCTGGCCATCCGAGAGGCGCCAGCCATGCAGGGCGTTCTCCTGCATCGCCGTCACCACATGCGTCCCGTCCGGGCTGATGGCGATGGCGGCGTGGCTGCCCTTCCATTCCAGCAGGCGCGGCTTGTCCTCCTTCGCCGCGACGAACCAGAGCGAGGCGCCGTTGTAGTGGCTGCCTGCCACCCGCTTGCCCTTGGCGTCGAAGGCGATGCCGCCGACCGAGCTGGGATGCGTCAGCACCTTCAGCGCCTGGCCCTTGCCGTCGAACAGGTGGATCTGCTTGCCGATGGCGGCGGCGCGCACCCCGCTTTCATGCGCGGCGACATGGTCCACCCATTTCATGCCGCCCGCCTTGTGCAGTTCCTCTACCGCCCCGTCCGGGGCGACGCGCAGCAGGCGGCCGTCATCGCCGCCGGAGAGGAAGCCGTCCTTCACATCGGCGCAGAGCGACAGGCAGGCGCCGTCATGCGCCGCGACCTCCTGCCACTCCCCGTCCATCGCAGCGAGACGGGCGATGCGCAGGCTGCCATCGCCCAGACCGAAGGCACAGCCGGCCCCGTCCCGCCCAAAGGCGATGCCGACCACCCAGGCCCCCAGCTCCCGCGACACGCCGCGGGAGGCGAGCAGGAAATCCGCC
Source organism: uncultured Acetobacteraceae bacterium (assembly GCA_937930165.1). Classification (GTDB taxonomy): domain Bacteria; phylum Pseudomonadota; class Alphaproteobacteria; order Acetobacterales; family Acetobacteraceae; genus CALGVL01. The sequence goes on along the minus strand of CALGVL010000262.1, from coordinate 4,479 downwards.
TCTGCCGCGCCGCTCATGCCTGGTCCGCCGCCGGGGCGTCCACCTGGCAGGATTCGAAGCCACGGCGCAGCGCCGGGCGGTTCAGGTCGCGGCCGATGAAGACGATCCTCGATTTGCGCGGATCGCCCTCCTTCCACGGTCCGATGAAGTCGCCATCGGCGATCATGTGCACCGCCTGGAAGGCGAAGCGCCGGTCGTCGCCCTGGTAGTGCAGGATGCCCTTGGTGCGCAGCAGGTCCTGACCCTTCTGCGCCAGGAGCTGGCTGATCCAGGCATTGAACCGCTCCGGATCGATGGGACGGGAGACCTCGAAGGAGACCGACATCACCTCCGAATCATGCTCATGCTCGTCCTCGCCGGAGAGGAATTCCGGCTCCCGCTCCAGGATGCGGGAGAGGTTGAAGGCATCGCGGCCGATGACGGAGTCGATCGGCACATCGGATTTGGTCGCGCGCCGGATCTCGGCATAGGGGTTGATGGCGCGGATGCGCTTCTCGACCTCCTCCGCCTCCTCCGGGGTGACGAGGTCCATCTTGTTCAGCACGACGATGTCGGCAAAAGCGATCTGTTCCTCCGCCTCCGGGCTGTCCTTCAGCCGGGCGGGCAGGTTCTTGGCATCGACGACGGTGACGATGGCATCCAGCTTCGTCGCCCGCTTCACGTCCTCATCGGCGAAGAAGGTCTGGGCCACGGGCGCGGGATCGGCCAGGCCGGTGGTCTCCACGATGATGCCGTCGAATTTGTTGCGGCGCTTCATCAGCCCGCCGATGATGCGAATCAGGTCGCCGCGCACCGTGCAGCAGATGCAGCCATTGTTCATCTCGAACACTTCCTCGTCGGCATCCACGACGAGGTCGTTGTCCACACCCAGCTCGCCGAACTCATTGATCACCACGGCGAATTTCTTGCCGTGGTTCTCGGTGAGGATGCGGTTCAGCAGGGTGGTCTTGCCGGCGCCGAGATAGCCGGTGAGCACGGTGACGGGAACTGGATTGGCGTCGCTCATTCTTCGGGGGTCTCCGCAGGGGCGGGAGGATCGGTTCGGCAGGGAATATGGGGCGGTCCGCGGCGGGGGGCAAAGGGCCGGGTCAGGGCTCCCCTCCGGAGGGCTGGAGGGCTACTCCGTGCCCAGGCTGGCCGTTACGGCATCGGCTTCCCCTTCCGCCGCCATTCTCAGCCGCTCCAGCCTTGCCGCCTCCTCAGCCTCCCGCTGCTCCACCAGCCGGAGGCCGTAGCGCAGCACCTCGCTGGCATCCAGGAACCGGCCGCTTGCCACCAGGCGATCGACCAGTGCCGCCTGATGATCCGTGATCACGACATTGCAGCTGGGCATGGCTGGGCCTCCGGCTTGGCCCGGAAGATAGGTCGCCGGCAGGCCATGCCAATCGCCCCGGCCTAGCCCGCGCCGGGATAGGCAGGCGCCGGAGGGTCGTCCGGCGCCTGACCGAATCAGGCCGCCTCGGCCCGGATCGCGTCGGACAGGGTGCCGAAGATCCGGTCCACATGCGGCTTCTCGACGATCAGCGGCGGCGAGAGCGCCACGATGTCGCCGGTCACGCGGACCAGTACCCCGGCATCGAAGCAGCGGCGGAAGACATCCATCCCGCGCTGCGTCGGCTTGCCTGGCCGCGGCGCCAGCTCGATGCCGGCGATCAGGCCGTAGTCGCGGATGTCGATCACGTTCGGCAGACCGCGCAGGCTGTGCGCCGCCTCCTGCCAGTAGGGCTCCATGGCACGGGCGCGGCCGGGCAGATCCTCGCGCCGGTGCAGGTCGAGCGTGGCGATGGCCGCCGCCGCCGCCAGCGGATGGCCGGAATAGGTATAGCCGTGGAACAGCTCGATCCCCGCCGGGCTGGCGTTCACGATCGTATCGTAGATGCCGTTCCGCACCGCCACCGCGCCCATCGGCACCGCGGCATTGGTCAGGCCCTTCGCCATGGTCATGATGTCCGGCGTCACGCCCAGCCGCTCGGCGCCGAAGGGGGTGCCGAGGCGGCCGAAGCCGGTGATGACCTCGTCGAAGATCAGCAGGATGCCATACTTGTCGCAGATGGCGCGCAGCCGCTCCAGATAGCCCTTGGGCGGCACGAGCACGCCGGTCGAGCCCGCAACCGGCTCCACCATCACCGCGGCGATGGTCTCGGCGCCGTGCAGCGCGACCAGGTTTTCCAGCGCATCGGCCAGGTTGGCGCCGTGCTCCGGCTGGCCCTTGGCGAAGAGGTTCTCCTTCAGCCCATGGGTGTGCGGCAGGTGGTCCACATAGGGCAGCAGGGCGCCGAATTGCTTGCGGTTGGGGCCGATGCCCCCCACCGACATGCCGCCGAAGCCGACGCCGTGATAGCCCCGCTCCCGCCCGATCAGCCGCACCCGGCTGCTCTCACCGCGCGCCTTGTGATAGGCCAGCGCGATCTTCAGCGCGGTGTCGGCGCTCTCGCTGCCGGAATTGGTGAAGAAGACGCGGTCCAGCCCATCCGGCGTCATCTCCGCGACCCGCGCCGCCGCCTCGAAGGCGATGGGATGGCCAAGCTGGAAGGTCGGGGCGAAATCCATCACCGCCGCCTGCCGCTGGATCGCCTCGGTGATCTCGCGGCGGCCATGGCCGGCATTGCAGCACCACAGGCCGGCCGTGCCGTCCAGGATCTCCCGCCCATCCGGGGTGAAGTAGGACATGCCCTCCGCCCGCGCGAGCAGGCGCGGGTTGGACTTGAAGTACCGGTTGTCCGTGAAGGGCATCCAGAAGGCGTCCAGGTTGTTGGGACGCGGCACGCTCAACTCGTTCATCCGTCAGGTCTCCGACAGCGCCGGGAACAAGGAACACCCCCTGGGCCTCCGGGGCAAGCGGGGGGGGGCGGCTCAGCCCTCCTTGGGCAGCTTGATTCCGCTCAGCGCCTGGTAGGCGCGAATCACGAAGGCATCGTCCTTGCCGCCATGCCCCTGCGCCCGCGCCGAGACGAAAAGCTGATGCGCCTGCGCCGCCAACGGCGCCGGGAAGGCCACCGCCCGCGCCAAGTCCCCGACCAGCCCGAGATCCTTGACGAAGATGTCCACCGCCGAGGCCGGCGTCTCGTCGCCCTCCAGCACATGCGGCATGCGGTTCTCGAACATCCAGGAATTGCCGGCGGCGGTCACGACGATGTCGTAGAGCGTGCGGGCATCCACCCCGGCGCGGATGCCTAGCGCCATGGCCTCCGCCGCCGCGGCGATATGCACGCCGGCCAGGAGCTGGTGCACCACCTTCATGGTGCTGCCGAGACCCGGCGCCTCCCCCAGGTTCCAGACCTTCCCCGCCACCGCATCCAGCACCGGCCGCGCCTTCGCCATGGCGGCGGCGGAGCCCGAGGCCATGACCGTCATCGCCCCTGCATGCGCAGCCTTGCTGCCGCCCGAAACCGGTGCATCCAGATAGAGGAACCCCCTCGCCTCCGCCGCCGCCGCCAGGCGCCGCGCATCCTCGGGCGCCATGGTGGAGGAGACGATCAGCACCGCGCCCGGAGCCAGGCGGGGGGCGCAGCCTTCCGGCCCGAACAGTGCCGCCTCCGCCTGGGCGGCGTTCACCACCAGGACCAGGACGGCCTCCGTCCCTTGCGGCAGATCCGTGGCGCGCGGCAGGGCGGTGCCACCGGCAGCGGCGAATTCAGTCCGAGTCGCCTCCCGCGGATCGACGCCGAAGGTCTCGATCCCCGGCGCCTTCAGCAGACTCAGCGCGGCTCCCATGCCCATGCTGCCCAGGCCGATGACAGCGACTCGCATACGCCCCTTCCCTCTGTCCTTGCGGCCGGACAGGGTACGGCGCCTGTCCGGACTTGATTCGGGCGCAGCTTCTCATGGGGGGCGCGCTACCGCCACCCGGCCCGGCGCCAGACGGACAGGATCCCCTGCGTCATGCGGTGAGAGCGCATAGCCCGGCCGCCTGCACCCCGCCGCATGCCCGCTTCACCTCTCCCGGGCCGGACCGGGCGGTGGGCGCGGCATGTCAGTCGCCAGCCAGCGGGATGTCGCCCCGCAGCACATTGACCAGCGGCACCGCCCAGGTGGGGGCGTGGACCGGTCCTGCTGGCGCGGGGCGGGCTCCACAGCGCCTGGAGATGGCCATCGGTTCTGACCGCCGCATGCCCATTCATGGCATCCTCCAACCCCTCCCGCAGATGCGGCCTGGGCTGCGCCGGCTCGCACTGATCCCTGTCCCGGCAGCGCCTTCCTGCTAGTCGCCACCCCCGGCGCCTGGGGCCTCGGCTGCCATGCCAGGCCCCCCAGCCCCCCCGATCCGCAGTCCGGAGGCCACGGCACGGGCCGGCGCGATGACGGTGGTGGAGGCGGGGCCAAGGCCCAGGGCGCGACGGAAGTAATCGATGGTCCGCGCCAGCCCCTCCGCGAGTGGGGTGACAGGGGCCCAGCCGCCAAGCATGGCCTGGGCACGGCTGATATCCGGCCGGCGCTGGCGCGGATCGTCGGCGGGCAGCGGCCGGAACACCAGGTGGG
>CALGVL010000261.1 GCA_937930165.1 uncultured Acetobacteraceae bacterium | reverse complement strand
GGCCGCTCGGTAGAGGAGGCGCGGGCGGAGGCGCTGGCCCAAGGCATCCCCCTGAACGGCCTCGCAGTGCTGGACCGCACGCCGCAGCAGCCACTCGATCCCCGCTTCGCCCCGCCCCCGCTCGACGACTACTACCGGGACGAGGTGATCGGCGGCCCCGGCGCCTTCCTGGTGGTGGCCGAGGGCTTCCCTGCCTTCGAGGCCGCGGTCCGCCGCAAGATCATCCGCGAGATCGCCGCCCTCCCGCCCCCCGGCCCGCTGGTGGAGCGCTATGCCTGATACGGTCCGATAGCCGAAGGACTGAGGGCCCGAAGCCGCGACCCGGCCGCCAATGCAAGTTTTGGCCGGAGCCGTCCGGCGCTATGGTCGTCACCATGCCAGATTCCCCCCGGCCGGATACGGACGCCATCGCCACGGAGATCCTGCGCCAGACCGCAGCCTGCCGCCCCGGCAGCTCCATCTCCCCGAGCGACGTGGCCCGCGCCCTGGCCGGCGGGGAGGACGCGGCCTGGCGCCCGCTGCTCGGCCCGGTGCGGCAGGCAGCGATTTCCCTCGCTTGCGCCGGCCGCATCGAGATCCTGCGCAAGGGCAAGCCGGTGCCACCCGAGGGCGTCCGCGGCGTCATCCGCCTGCGCGCCGCGCCGGGCGAGCCCAAGGGTGGGGCATGAGCGCACCGCTCAGTGCCCTGTTCGGCCGTGGCACCAAGGGGCTGCCACCGCCGGAGCCGGTGGATTTCGCCTCGCTGGTCCTGCCGCGTTCGCCCAATGCCTGCCTCGCCGCCCCGGCCGGGACACATCCCGGGGCGCAGATCACCGTGCCGCCCCTGCCAGCCGATGCCGCCACCGCCTGGCCGGTGCTGCGCCGCCTGGGCGGACAATTCCCCCGCACCTTCCGATTCGGCGAATGGCCGGAACGGCGCCAGGCGCAATGGGTGGTGCGCTCGGCCCTGTTCCGCTTTCCCGACGTCGTCGCCGCCGAACTGCAGCCAGGCCCGGATGGCGCCGGCCTCTTCCTCTATTCCCGCAGCCTGTTCGGCTGGTCCGATCTCGGCGTGAACCGCAGGCGGGTCGAGGCCTGGCTCGCCGCCCTCATGGCCGCGCTGCGCCGCACCTGAGTCCATCGCCGAGGCCGAACCGAAGCCGCCGAACCATCTTTCCCGGAGACCAGGATGCGCCGGCTCTTCCCCTTCCTGCGTGACGTCCGGCATCTCGCCGGCCCCTATTGGCGCAGCGAGGAGCGCTGGCGCGCCCGGCTGCTGCTCGGCGTCGTCATCCTCCTGAACCTGTCCCTGGTCGGGATGAGCGTGCTGCTCAGCTACTGGAACCGGGAATTCTTCAACAGCCTCCAGGCGAAGGATTCGGACGCCTTCTGGAGCCTGCTCTTCTGGTGGCGGCAGACGGATAGCGGGCCGATGCCTGGCTTCGTATTCGTCGCCGCGCTCTACATCCTGATTGCGGTCTATGCGCTCTACCTGCGCCAGGCGCTGCAGATCCGCTGGCGCCGTTGGCTGACGCGGGAATACCTGGACCGCTGGCTGGCCGACCGCGCCTATTACCGCATCGCCCTCACCGATCCCGGCACCGACAATCCGGACCAGCGCATCGCCGAGGACCTGCGCATGTTCGTGGACGGCACGCTGATGCTCGGCCTCGGGTTGATGCGCTCCGTCGTCTCCCTGGTGAGCTTCGTTGTGGTGCTCTGGACCCTGTCCGGGCCGCTGACCGTGTTGGGCATCCAGATCCCCGGCTACATGGTTTGGGTAGCGCTGCTCTATGCCATGCTCGGCACCTGGCTGGCGCATCTGGTCGGCCGGCCGCTGATCTGGCTGAACTTCAACCAGCAGCGGGTGGAGGCGGATTTCCGCTACGCCCTGGTCCGGTTCCGCGAGAATGCCGAGGGCATCGCCCTGCATGCCGGCGAGGCCGACGAGAAACGAAGCCTGCGTGCCCGCTTCCATGCGGTGGTGGAGAATTGGTGGTCGATCATGGTCGCCACCAAGCGGCTTACCTTCTTCACCAGCGGCTATACCCAGGTGGCGATCGTCTTCCCCTTCGTCGTCGCCTCGCCCGGCTATTTCGCCGGCCGCATCCCCCTGGGCGGCCTGACCCAGACGGCGACGGCCTTCGGCGAGGTGCAGGGCGCGCTCTCCTGGTTCGTGGACAATTACGCGGCGCTGACCGAATGGCGGGCGACGGTGCAGCGCCTCACCGGCTTCTCCGACGCGATCAGGGCCGCCCGCGCCGCCGCGACAGCCGGGGCCGGCGTGCACGCCGCCACCGAGGAGCGCCCCGACCTCGCTCTGCAGGACGTGACCCTGGCGCTGCCTGATGGCCGGGTGCTGGTCCATGACGCCGGGGCGAGCATCGCTCCACGGGACTCAGTGGTAATCACCGGTCCTTCCGGCAGCGGCAAGTCCACGCTGTTCCGTGCCATGGCCGGCATCTGGCCATTCGGCAGCGGCAGGGTGCGCGTCCCCGCCGGCGCGAATGCTCTGTTCCTGCCGCAGCGCCCCTATCTGCCGCTGGGCACGCTTCGCCACGCCGTCTGCTACCCGCGCGACGAGGCCGAGGTGCCGGATGAGGCGGTGCGGGCGGCGCTGCGCGATGCCGGCCTCGGCCATCTCGAATCCCGACTGGACGAGGAGGATGTCTGGGACCGCCGCCTCTCGGGCGGAGAGCAGCAGCGGGTGGCGCTGGCCCGCGCCCTGCTGCACAAGCCCGACTGGCTCTTCCTGGACGAGGCGACCGCCAGCCTGGATCCGGAAGCCGAGGCCCGGCTCTACAGCCTGCTGAAGGAGAGGCTCCCGCAGACCGCCCTGGTTTCCATCGCCCATCGCCCATCCATTGCGCAGTATCACCAGCGGGTCTGGCGCGTGCAGGACGGGAAGCTGCTCGCCGGCGCCTGAGCCGGCAGGCAACCGGACGCCCCCGCTCCCGTTCTGGAAGCGGGCCGGAGCCGGCCTGCCGGGGATGGGACGTCGCGATGCTGCTGCGGGCCTGGACGCTCCTCAGGGACACGGTGGAGGGCTATTTCAACGACGGCGCGATGAGCCGCGGCGCCGCCATCGGCTTTTACACCGTCTTCTCCATCGCCCCGCTGCTGGTCATCGCCACCGCCATAGCCGGCTTCGTCTTCGGCGAGGATGCGGTGGAGGGCGTGATCGCCGGGCAATTACACGGCCTGATGGGCGAGCGTGGGGCGGAAGCCGTGCAGGACATGATCCGCGGCGCCAGCAGTTTGACCAAGGGCACCGTCGCCACCATCATCGGCGTCATCACCCTGCTGCTGACCGCCAGCGGCGTCTTCGTCGAGTTGCAGACCGCCCTGAACGAGATCTGGCGGGCGCCGACTCCACATGGCGGCGGGGTCGGCGGCGCCGTCACGCGGCTGGTGCGGGCCAGGGCCGCGAGCCTCGGCCTGGTCGCCGCCACCGGCTTCCTGATGCTGGTCTCGCTGCTGGTCAGCGCCGCGCTCACGGCGCTGGCGACCTGGGCCGGCGGGCTGCTGCCGCAGCGGGAGATACTGATCGGGATCGCCAATTTCCTGATATCCTTCCTGACGATCACGGTGATGTTCGGAGCGATCTACAAGATCCTGCCGGACCGCGACCTGCACTGGCGGGACGTGGCCGTGGGCGCGGTGGTGACCGCCCTGCTCTTCACCATCGGGAAGACGCTGATCGGCTGGTATATCGGCGGCAGCGGCATCGCCACGACCTATGGCGCAGCCGGGGCGCTGATGGTGCTGCTGATCTGGGTCTTCTACTCCGCCCAGATCTTCCTGCTGGGGGCGGAATTCACGAAGTCCTGGGCCGGGCTGGCGGGCAACCCGGAAGCCGTCGCCGCCGGGGCGCGGCCGCCGGAGGCAATGCCGGACCGGCCGCGCCGGCAGCGGCGCCGGCAGGCGGCGGCCGGTCCGAAGGCGCCGAGAGGATGGCGTGGCATGCTGCTGCAGATGGCGACGCTGGGGACGGTGCTGGTTTCCGCCTTCCGGCGCTGGCGCTGATACCGGCCCGCTCAGCGCCGGGACAGCTTCGCCAGATCAATTGCGCGGGCATAGGCGAGCTTCGCCTCAAGCGGCGCATCGCCCTGGATGGTGACCAGGATGCGGTTGTCCACCAGCATCTGGATCTCGTTGTCGTTGGTCTGGATGGCGCGCTGGCTGCCGATGCGGACCAGCTTGCCCATCGCCCCTGCCATGGCGGGGTTGGCATAGACCATCGCCAGTTGCGCGATGATCGGGTTGTCCGAGGTGACCTGGATCCGGACCTCCTGCTCCTGTGCGTTGCGATAGGTCCGGCTGGCCTGGGTCGCGCCGCCGAAGAGGCCGGTCGCGGCACTGGTTTCCGGCTCCTCCGCCGTCCAGCCCGGCAGGGCGTCCGGAAGGGCCTGGCCCAGCCCGGCGGCGGCCCGCTGCGCCAGGAGCTGCAAGGCTTCCTCCAGCGCAGTCCGGGCAGCGACGGCGTCACCCGACTGCCAGGCGCGGCCAGCCTCGGTGATCGCTTCGGAGATCTCATCGGCCCGCGCCGCCGGGATGGCGGCCAGGATGGTGGCAGCGAGCAGCAGGGCACGGGCGCGCAGCATGGACTTTCCCCAATGGATTCGCTTCCGAGCCTATCCCTGTTGCCCATCAGGGGGAAAGCCGGCGCTCGCTTTTCAATCTGGCCCTTGGCGCTCAACCATGCTCGCGCACCAGCCGCAGCACCGCATCGGCATAGCGCTCCAGCTTGCTGCGGCCGACGCCAGGGATCATGGCCAGTTCCTCGGCATCCTCCGGCCGGCGCTCGGCGATCGCCTCCAGCGTGTCGTTCTGGAAGATGACATAGGCCGGCACGCCCTGCTCCGCCGCCTCCCGCTTGCGCCAGGCGCGCAGGGCGTCGAAGAGCGGGTCGCCGGCCATGGCGGGCTCAGCGCTCCGGGTCGCGGTGCGCTCGCGGGCAGCGGGGCGGGTCAGGGTGTCCTGCCGCAGCAGGACCTTGCTCTCGCCCTTCAGAATCGGCCGTGCCGCCTCCAGCGGCACCAGTTCGCCATGGCTCTCCACGGCGACGTCGAGCGCGCCCATGGCCACCAATTGCCGCGCCACCCCGCGCCAGGCGGCATCGGACAGGTCCTTGCCGACCCCGAAGGTGGGCAGGCGGTCATGCGCGAACTGCGCGACCTTCTCGGTCAGCCTCCCGCGTAGGACATCGATGATATGGCCGAGCCCGAAGCGCCGCCCGGTGCGCAGCACGGCGGAGAGCAGCTTCTGCGCCGGGATGGTGCCGTCGAACAGCTTGGGCGGGTTCAGGCAAGCATCGCAGGCGCCGCAATTCTCGGGGCCGTCCTCCCCGAAGCAGCGCAGCAGGATGCGGCGACGGCAGGTGGCGGCCTCGGCGATGGCGACCATGGCTTCCAGCCGGGCCCGCTCGATGCGCTTCTGCTCCTCCGGCGCCGGGCTCTCGGCGATGCGGTGGCGGGCGAGCGCGATGTCGCCGGCGCCATAGAGCAGCAGGGCTCGCGCCGGGGCGCCGTCCCGCCCGGCGCGGCCGATCTCCTGGTACCAGCTCTCCGGGCTGCGTGGCAGGTCGAGATGCGCCACCCAACGCACATCCGGCCGGTCGATGCCCATGCCGAAGGCGATGGTTGCCGCCATGATGACGGCATCGCCGCGAGCGAAGCGCCGATGTGCCTCCCGCTTCGCCTCCGGGTCCATGCCGGCATGGAAGCAGAGCGCATCATGACCGTCGGCGCGCAGCCATTCGGCGGTCTGCTCGGTCTTGGCGCGGGTGCCGCAATAGACGATGCCGGCGCCGGTGCCATCGCTCGCCGCCTTGATGAAGGCGCGGAGCTGCGCCCGCTCCTGCTCCCGCGGCTCGGCGGTGATGCGGATGTTCGGCCGGTCGAAGCCGCCGCGGAAGACAGGCGAGTCCAGCAGGCCGAGCTGCGCCCTGATGTCCTCCACCGTCCGCGGATCGGCGGTCGCGGTCAGGGCAAGGCGCGGCACCTCCGGGAAGCGCTCCGCCAGCACGGCGAGGCCGCGATATTCCGGGCGGAAATGGTGCCCCCACTGGCTGACGCAATGCGCCTCGTCCACCGCGAAGAGGGCAAGGCGCCGTTCCGCCAGGCGGGAGAGCGTGCCCTCCAGGGTCAGCCGTTCCGGAGAGACATAGAGCAGCTTCACCTCGCCCCGCGCCAGGTCGCGCCGGACCTCCCGCGCCGCTTCCTCCGGCAGGTCGGAATGCAGGGCGGCGGCGGCGACGCCCTGCTGGCGCAAGGCCGCCACCTGGTCCTCCATCAGCGCGATCAGTGGTGAGACGACGACGCCGAGGCCCGGCCGGCACAGCGCCGGCACCTGGTAGCAGAGCGACTTGCCGCCGCCAGTCGGCATCAGCACAAGGCCGGAGCCGCCCGCCATGACATGGCGGACGATCTCCTCCTGCCGGCCGCGGAAGCTGGTATGGCCGAAGACCCGGTGCAGGACCTCCTCGGGATCCGCACCGATGGTCTCCGGGGTCAGGGAATCGGGCATGGCGGCGTCATGCCATGCCAAGGCGGCAGCGTCAGCCGCCGGCATGGAATGAAACGGCCGGGAACCTAGCTGCCGACGCGGATTTCCACCCGGCGGGACTCGGTCGGAATCATCTCGAAGGGCACGGGGCCGCGCGGGCGGATCTGGATGCGGCTGGCCGGGACGCCTTCCGCAATCAACGCATCGGCGACCATGCGGGCGCGGGCATCGGACAGGGCCTGGTTGTAGCCCTGGCTGCCGGCCGGCCCGGCGAAGCCCATCACCGTCACCGGCGCATTGGGATTGGCCTTGGCGATCTTGGCCGCGCTGGCCACCACCGCCCGGCCGTCATCATTGAGCGCAGCGCTGTCCTCGGTGAAGAAGACCACCGGCACCGGGCCCTGCGCCACCTCGTCCCGAGGCAGCTGGCAGGCGGCCAGGGCGGGCAGGAGGGCAGCGAGGAGGATGCGTCGACGCATGGGCGACTCCGGTTCGGGTTTCTCCCGGATCAGTCCGTAAAGCCGCGAAGACGTCAACCAGCCCGGGCCGGCCCGTCAGCCCCGCGGTCTCAGCGCGAGCAGGCGGCGCCACCCAGGACGCAGAATTTGGCGCAATACGGGTGGTTCAGCGGCACCGGCCGCGATGCCTCGGCCAGGGTGGCGCCCAGCTCGAATTGTGGATCGTAGGGCACCAGGGTGCAGGCGACCACCGCAGGCCGGGTGGCGCCCCGGCGCTTCACCACCATGCGGGCGGAGGCGCACATCACCGAATCCGGGCTTCTGCCCAGGATGCCCCAGCAGGCTTCGGTGATCTCCGGAACATCCGCCGCCGCATCCATCTCCGGGAAGAGCATCAGCGCCACCGGATCCTGCGCGTCCACCGGGATGCCATGCGCGGCGAAGAGACGGCCGAAGCCCGCCCGCAGCGCCGCCTCTCCTTCCCCACCGAAGGCAAGACGGCCCGCGACATGCAGGTGGAAGCGGTTTCGCGCCAGCCAGATCAGGCCATCCAGCGCGGCGGCAAAGCTGCCCTCCCCCCGCTCCAGGTCGTGCAGGGACGGGCCGTAATGGTCCAGGCTGACGCGCATGGTCAGCCGGTTCCCGAATTCCGCGCGCAATGCCAGCAGCGCGGCGGCGTGATTGCGCATGGGCTTCATCGCATTGGTCAGCACCAGCGCCCGGTGGCCGCGCGAGAGCACGTCGCGCAGCATCGCCGGCAATTCGCGGTTCAGGAAGGGCTCGCCGCCGGTGAAGCCCACCTCCTCCACCGGCAGGCGGTCACGCGCGATCTCGTCGAGGTATTCCGCCAATTCCGCGGCCGAGAGATAGGCCAGGGCATCGTTCCTCGGGCTGCTCTCGATGTAGCAATTGCGGCAGGTGATGTTGCAGAGCGTGCCGGTGTTCACCCAGAGCACCCGCAGCGCGGACAGCGCCACGCTCGCCCGGCGCTCTCCCTTCGCGGTGAGATGCGGGTCGCGGAATTTGGCCAAGTCGAGGCTGCGGCGGGCAGGGAGCGGCGCTGACACGCGGGGCGGTCTCCTGGATCGGGTTGCGCTGCATGTTTCGCCCGAACCCGTGGGATGGGCGACGGATGCAGCCTATCACGGATCCGTTTTCGTTCGCCGTGCAGCTTGGCCCTCCGCGCCGCGCTTGGCTGGATGTGGGGCGTCCATCCCCGCGTCACCGGATGAACAGAGCGAAAGGAGGTTCGCATGCTCTCCCGTTTCCTGGCGAACCGGAACGACCTGACCCGCGACGACCCCTTCATGCAGCTTCAGCGCGAACTCGGCCGGGTGGTGGAGGACGTGTTCCGCGGCGCCCCCGGATTCCGCACCGCCCTCGGCTATGTTCCCAGCCTCGACGTCAGGGAGACGAACCAGGGGCTGGAACTGACCGCCGAACTGCCCGGCGTCTCCGAGAATGACATCGAGCTGTCGCTGGACAACGACGTGCTGACCATCCGGGGCGAGAAGCGGGAGGAGCGGCAATCCGACCAGCGCGGCCTGCACATGCAGGAGCGCAGCTACGGCAGCTTCCAGCGCAGCCTGCGCCTGCCCTACGCCCCCGATCCCGGCAGCGTCACTGCCAATTTCGACAAGGGCGTGCTGCATGTGATGCTTCCGCGGCCGCAGCAAGGCGAGACGAGGACCAACCGCATCCAGATCCAGAGCAGCAGCGGGCAGCAGCAGACCCAGGCCGGCCCATCGGCCCAGGGCAGCGGCAACCCCTAGCGGGAACGGGACCGGGCAGGGCGCCTACCCGGCCGCCGGCAACGCCCGTCCGCCCGCCAGGCGCAGGATTCGCGTCGGCCGCTCCACGCCGGTCAGCCGGTGCGTGACCAGGATGACGGTGCGGCCGGCGGTCACCTCCTCCAGCGTCTCCAGGAAGGCGCGCTCGGTCTCCGCGTCCAGGCCGGCAGTCGGTTCATCCAGGATCAGCACCGGGGCAGCGGTGAGCAGAACCCGCGCCAGGGCCAGCCGCCGCGCCTGGCCGCCGGAGAAGCGCGCCCCACCCTCCCCGCATTGGGTCGCAAGCCCTTCCGGCAGGGCGCGCACCAACTCGCCGATGCCGGCGCGGTCCAGCGCCCGCCACAGCGCGGCATCGGGCGCCAGCGGCGCGGCGATGCGAAGATTGGCGGCGATGCTGTCATCGAACAGCCGCGCATCCTGGGTCAGGCAGGCGATGCGGCGGCGGACGAAATCGGCCGGCAGATTGGCGATGTCCACCCCGCCCAGGGGGATCCGCCCGGCCTGCGGCGCTGCCAGCTTCAGCAGCAGCGCAACGAGGCTGGACTTGCCGATCCCCGAAGGTCCGAGCAGGGCCAGCCGCGTCCCTTCCGGGATGTCCAGTTCGAGCCCCTCGAAGACCGGCGGCCGGTCGGGGGCCCAGGCGAAATCCACGCCCTCGAAGCGGATGGCGTAGCCCCCCGGCTCCTCGGCCGGGGTGGCGGGTTCGGCGACCGGGGGCGGGGCATCCGCGGCCTCGAACAGCCGGCGCGCACCGGCCCCGGCGGCGGCGAGCGCGGCCCCGGCGCGCGGCATAATGCCGAGCGGCTCCGCCGCCGCCACCGCCAGGAACAGCGCCAGCACGGTCAGGGCAGCGCCGGATCCGCCGGCCGCCAGCCCCCAGCCCAGCGCCCCGAGCAGTGCCGCCTGCGCCAGCAGCGACCCGGCCGTGCCGGCCAGGGCACCGCGCCAGGCCAAACGCTGCTGCGCGGCGGCAAGCGACCCGCCTTCCCGCGCCAATGCAGCGCCGGCCCGCCCTTCGGCATTGGCGGCCAGGGTGTCCTCGATGCCGATGAAGGCATCGGCTGCGGCGGCGCGCAGCCCGCCCTGGGCCCGGGCGATGTCGCCGGCCGCCCGCGCCGCGGCAGGCGCCAGCAGCAGGGGCAGCAGCAAGGCCAAGGCCAGGGGCAGCGCCACGACCGCCGCCAGCACCGGCGCGGCGCCGAGCAGCAGCGCCACCGCCAGCACCACGGCCAGCGCCGCCACACCCGGCACGATGGCGCGGAGATAGAGTCCGTCCAGGGCCTCTACATCCGCCACCAGCCGCCCCAGCAGGTCGCCGGACCGGCGCAGGCCGATGCCGGCGGGCAGCCGGTCCGCCAGGCGGCGGAAGAACCAGACGCGGGTATCGGCCAGGGCACGGAAGGTGGCAGCATGGGTCGCCATGCGCTCGATCCAGCGCGCCGCCGGGCGCAGCACCACCAGTGGCCGCAGCAGGAGCAGCGCCAGCCCGCCGCCGAAACCCGCGCCGCCCAGCGCCGCCGCCACGCCCTGCCCGGCCAGGGCCAGCAGCGCCAGGCCGAGCAGGGTCGAGGCCGCCGCCAGGGCGCAGCCCAGCACCAGCCAGCCGGCCCGCGCCCGCCACAGCCCCAGGACCCGGAGGAGATCGGACCACATCGCGCTCAGACCCGTGCCTGCTGCGGCGCGCCGGCAACCCGGCCCGCCTCGATCTCCAGCACCCGGCCAAGGCGGGCCCGCGCCGCGCCGGAGTGGCTGGCGATGATGGCGGTGCGGCCGAGGCAGAGGCGCTGCAGGCTCTCGATCACCTCGGCCTCGGTGCCGGGGTCGAGATGCGCTGTCGGCTCGTCCAGCAACACCAGGGGCCGGTCGCGCAGGAAGGCGCGGGCCAGGGCCACGCGCTGCGCCTGGCCGCCCGAGAGGCCCCAGCCCCCCTCGCCCACCAGCGTGTCCAGCCCTTGCGGCAGGCTGGCGGCGAAATCGGTGACGCGGGCCGCGGCGGCCGCGGCCTCCACGGCCGCGTCATCGGCCTCCGGCCGGGCAAAGCGGATGTTCTCCCGGATCGAGGCGCGGAAGAGATGCGGCTTCTGCCCGACATAGGCGGAAAGCCGGCGCAGCTCCGCAGGGCGCAGTGCGGTCGCGTCCCGGCCGTTGATGGCGATGCGGCCGCCATCCGGCCGGGCGAAGCCCATCAGCAGGCGCAGCACGGAGCTTTTCCCGGCGCCGGATGGTCCGGCCAGCACCAGCGTCTCCCCGGCATTGACCCGGAAGGAGAGCCCGTCCAGCGCCGGCGGCCGCGCCGGGTCGTAGCTCAGCCGCACATCGCTGAAGGTCACCACGACACGGGGCGGGATCTCCTCCAGAGCGAGGCCGCGGTCGCCCTCCTCAAGCAGCAGCGGCGCCAGGGCGGCGGCGGCGCCCTGGGCGGAGAGGCGGTCGTGATAGGCGGCGGAGAAGGCGCGGAGCGGCTGGAAGAAGGCCGGTACCAGCAGCAGGCAGAACAGCGCCGGCGCCGGATCCGCCCCGCCGGGGCCGAGCAGCCCGGCATGGCGCCAGGCAAGCAGGGCCAGGCTGGCGGCGGAGAGCAGTTCCAGCGCCGTGGTGGAGAGGAAAGCGACGCGCAGCACCCGCATGGTGCGGCTGCGGAGTTCGGTCGCTGCCTGGCCCAGGGCCTCGGCCTCGGCCTCCTGGCGGTTGAACAGCACCAGGGTCGGCAGGCCGCGCATCCGATCCAGGAAGCGGCCGGAGAGGTGCTGCAGGGCATCGAATTGCCGCCGGCTGGCGGCCGCGGTGCCGATGCCGGTCACCGCCATCACCACCGGGTAGAGCAGGCCGGCTACCGCCAGGACCAGCCCGCTGCGCCAATCGGCCCAGGCCGCCGCCGCCGTGACCAGCACCGGCCCCAGGAAGGCCAGGAAGGCCGCCGGAAGCCAGCGGCCGAAATAGCCGTCCAGCGCCTCCACCCGGTCCACGACCAGGGAGGCGCGCTCGCCGACGCCGCGGGGATCGGCGGGGCCGAGTTCCAGCAGCCGGGCGAAGGCGGCATCGCGCAGCCGGGTCCGGGCGGCCGCCCCGGCGGCAAGCTGGGCACGCTCCTGCGCCAGGCCCAGTGCAGCGCCGAGCACGGCCAGCGCCGCGGCCCCCGCCAGCGCCGTCCAGTCGCCCCCCGGATGGCCGAGCAGGGCGGCAAGCAGCCGCGCCATCAGCCAGGCGCCCGCCACGCCGCAGAACAGGGCAGCCAGGCCGAGCAGGACCGGAAGCAGCACGCGACTACGGAGGACACGGGATTCGCGCCGCAACAGGGCGCGGCCTGCGCCCTCCGCGGCCTCGGCGGGGGAGTCCATGCCGCCTATCTAGCCACCCCCCGCCACCGCGTCACCACGGAGGGGGGATTACGCCCCTTCCTTTCCGTGAGTGCATCCATCGGCTCCCGCCCGCCAGCGGGTCCGCGAACGGAACTGCTCCGCACCGCTGACGCTTCAGCCTGAAGCCACAGGAAGCCAGGATCATGCATCGGTTCTCGCTGTTCGCACTCTTCCTCCTCGGCGCCTGTGCCGGCGTTCCGGAGGACGCCCCGCGCACGGTCCCGGCGGTGGATCTGCACCGCTACGCCGGGACCTGGTACGAGATCGCACGCTTCCCCAACCGGTTCGAGGACGGGCCCGGCATCGCCTGCACCGATGTCACGGCGACCTACACGCCCCGGCCGGACGGCCGGATCGGCGTGCTCAACCGCTGCCGCAATGCCGCGGCTGAAGGAGCGCAGCGGGACGCAAGCGGCTCCGCCTATGTGGTGGAGGGCAGCCAGGGTGCGAAGCTGCGCGTTACCTTCTTCTGGCCCTTCTACGGCGACTATTGGGTGCTGGGGCTGGATCCCGACTACCGATGGGCTGTCGTCGGCGATCCGCAGCGCGAAAACCTGTGGGTGCTGGCGCGAAGCCCGGTCCTGTCGGCGGAGGACCAGGCGCGGGCGGTGGGCATCGCCCGCGCCGAAGGCTACGATGTCGGGAAGCTCCAACCGACACCCCAAAGCGGGACCTGAAGCGCCATGGGCTGGTCCATCCCGATCGGCAGGATCAAGGGTACCGAGATCCGGCTGCATCTGACCTTCCTGCTCTTCCTGCTGTGGATCGGCGCGGCCTATTACGCGCAGGGCGGCTGGGATGCGGCGGTCCAGGGCGTCGCTTTCATGGTGCTGCTCTTCCTCTGCGTGGTGCTGCACGAATTCGGCCATGTGCTGGCCGCCCGCCGCTACGGCGTGCAGACGCCCGACATCACCCTGCTTCCCATCGGCGGCGTCGCCCGGCTGGAGCGGATCCCGGAGAAGCCGGCGCAGGAGCTGGTCGTGGCGCTCGCCGGGCCGGCGGTGAATGTGGTGATCGCGGCGGTGCTGGCCCTGGCGCTGGGCGGCGTGCCCGCACCGGAGAATGCGGCGCCGCAGGATGCCGGCGCCGGGCTGGTCGCGCGGCTGTTCTGGGTGAATGTGTTCCTCGTGCTCTTCAACCTGCTCCCGGCCTTCCCGATGGATGGCGGGCGGGTGCTGCGGGCGGCGCTGGCCTGGCGCATGGGCTATGCGCGGGCGACGCAGATCGCCGCCTCGGTCGGGCAATTCCTGGCGGTCGGGATCGGGCTGCTCGGCCTGTTCGGCAATCCGCTGCTGCTCTTCATCGCCCTCTTCGTCTGGATGGGCGCGGCGGGCGAGGCGCATGCGGCGCAGTTGCGGGAGGCGACGCGCGGCCTGCGCGTGGCCGATGCCATGGTGACGCGCTTCGAGGCCTTGTCTCCGGGGAGCACGGTGGAGAATGCAGTGCAATGCCTGCTTCACACCACGCAGCACGATTTCCCGGTGGTGGATGGCGGCCAGCGGCTGCGCGGCGTGCTGACACGGGACGACATCATCCGGGCGCTGCGCCAACACGGTCCGGATGCGCCGGTGCTGGAGGTGATGCGCCTGGACATCCCCGTGTTGCACCACGGCCGCAGCCTGGAAGAGGCGCTGCGGCTGATGCAACGGGACAGCCTGCCGGCGGTCGGCGCCGTGGATTCGAGCGGCAGGCTGGTCGGGCTGGTGACACCAGAAAATCTGGGCGAGATGATGATGGTGCAGGCGGCCCGGCCGCCGCGCATCAATCCCTGGGCTCCGGCCCGCTGAGACGAGGCGCTACCGCAGCATCGCCCGGTAGCGCTCCAGCGCCGCCTTCCCTTCCGGCCCGGCCTTCTGCGCCCATTCCTGCGCCATGCGCTCCCCGAAGCCGCGCATGGCGGCGACGAATTCCGGGCTCGGCGTCGGCGTCAGCATACCCTGGGCACGCAGCCGTTCCGTCATGGTGCGTTCAGAGTTCTGCGCCAGGCCCGGGCCGCGCGCCGCAGCATGCGCCGCCGCCTCCCGCACCGCCTTCCGCGTCGCCTCGTCCAGCGCGTTGAAGGCACGGGTGTTCACCAGCACGGCGTTGCGCACGTACATCATGCCGACATCGTAGAAATAGCGGGTGAAGTCCCAGGCGCTGGTATCCACGCTGGTCTGGGCGGAGGTGATCATCACATTGATGATCCCGGCGCTGAAGGCCTGCGGAACCTCCGCCTGCTGCACCGTGACCGGGATGGCGCCGACCAGCTCCGCCAGCCGCGCCAGGGTGGTGGACTGGGCGCGGAAGCGGGCGCCGCGCAGGTCCTCCACGCGGTTGATCTCGGTGCGGGTGACGAAGGCCTGGCTCGGCCAAGGCGCAAGGTAGAGCAGGGTCAAGCCCTGCCGCTCGAAGCGGGCGCGCAGCAGCGGCTCCGTCACCTCGTTCAGCGCCCGCGCCTTCTCCCAGGTGTCGGCAAGGAAGGGAATGAAATCCAGTTCGAAGAAGGGATCCTCGTTGCCATAGGCGGCGAGCAGGATCTCGCCCAACTGGATCTGCCCGGTCTGCACCGCGCGCTTGATCTGGGGCATGGGCAGGAGGGAGGCGTTGGTGTGCAGTTGCACCGCCAGCCGCCCGTCGGTCGCCTGCTCCACCTCGGCGAGGAACTGGCGCAGGTTCTGGGTGTGGTAGTTGCCCTCAGGATAGGCAGTGGCGCCCACCCAGCGGGTCTGCGCCCATGCCGGCAAGGCCAGGGTCAGCGCGGCAAGCGCCGCAACGAGCATCTGCTTCATGTTCGCCCCTCCCGGAATATTGGGGCGGAGTATGGCAGGCGCAGCCCTCATTCCGCCAGTGCGGCGGTCAGCCCAGTTCGAAGCTGGTGATGCCGAAGATCCGCTCGGCCCGGACCGGAGGCGGCGGGCACGTATACATGCGGGCGGTCTCGAAGACCGGCGCCATGCCGGCGGCCCGCGCCAGCGCCAGGGCCGGCGCATGCGTCTCCGGCACGTCGAGGAAGAGCGGGCCGGCGGGCGCGGCAGCGGCCAACGCGGCGAAGAGGGTCGCCGCCTCCTCCGGCCCATCGGCGAAGAGCGGGCCGATCTTGGCGCCCTGGCGGCAGGGCCGAAGGACACCGAAGCCCGCGACGCGCCCCTCCCGCAGCGCCGCAAGCGCGACATGGCCGGGCTGTGCCAGCCAGGCGCGCAGGAAGGCGTCGCGCGGCGCCTGGAAGCAGGCCGCATCATAGGCGGCCAGCGCGCCGAAGGGCAGCGAGGCCGCCGGGGCCACCGCGACGCCGGATGCAGGCACGGGCGGGGTGACACGCTCGGCGCCGAAGCGGATGTTGCGATGCGCCAGGGCGAAGCCGGACTTCCGGTAATTCGCCTGCTGCGCCACCACGCCGTCCAGCCCGATGCAGCGATCCCCGAGATGCGGAATGCTGCTCCGCCACAGCGCATAGCCATGCCCCTGCCCGCGCCATTCCGGCCGGACGATGTAGAAGCCGAGGAAGCCGAAGCCCGCCCCGTAGCGGACGACCGAGATGGAGCCGATCGGCTCGCCACCGAGCTCCGCCAGCCAGAAGCCCTCCGGATCGGCGGCCCAGAAGGCGTCGGCATCGTGCAGACCGGGATTCCAGCCCTCCGCCGCGGCCCATTCGATTGCCAGGTCAAGCTCCGCCCGGTGCATCGGGCGGCAGGTCAGTGCCGGTGCCATGGGTGCAATGCCTCTCCGCCCCGCAGGGTGACCCAGCTTATCCGAGCAACCTTCGCATAGTCAGGGTGAATTCCGCGCCGATCTCCAGCCGGGCGATGTGGCGGCCCGCCTCCACCACCCGCCTGCCGCCGCAGATCACGGTACGGACCGGATTGCCCTGGCCGCTGAACACCCAGGCATCCAGCAGCGCATCGCCGTCATGCCCGATCAGCGAGGGGTGTTCGGGGTCCAGCTCCACCAGGTCGCAGCGCATCCCCGGGGCGATGGCGCCGAGCGGGCGGCCGCTGGCCTGGGCGCCGCCGGAAAGCGCCGAATCCAGCAGCAGGCGGCCGGGATGCGGCAGGGCTTCGCTGGTCGCCACGGCGCGCTCCCGCAGCGCGAGGCGCTGGCTGGTTTCCAATTGCCGGAGTTCGTCGCGCGGGGAGGTGCCGACATGGCTGTCGGTGCCGATGCCGAATCGGCCGCCGGCAGCCAGCCAGGGCCGCAATGGGAAGATGCCGTCGCCGAGGGATGCTTCGGTGCTTGGGCAAAGGCCGGCGACGGCGCCGGTGGCGGCCAGGCCCTCGATCTCGGCTGGGGTCATGTGGGTGGCATGAATCACGCACCAGCGGCGATCCAGCGGCGCGTGGTCCAGCAGCCATTGCACCGGCCGGGCACCGGTGGCGGCGAGGCATTCCTCCACCTCCCGCAGCTGTTCCGCAGCGTGGATGTGGATGGGGCCGGCATCGCCGGAGATGGCGGCCAGCATGGCGGGCGTCACCGCGCGCAGGCTGTGCGGGGCCAGGCCGACCGCCGCCTGGGGATCCCCCGCGGTCGCGCTGCGGCAGGCTTCAAGGATGCGGGAGAAGCCGTCCAGGTCGTTCAGGAAGCGCCGCTGGCCGGGCACGGGGTCCTTCCCGAAGATCCCGCCATGGCGATAGAGGCTGGGCAGCAGGGTGATGCCGATGCCGGTCGCCCGCGCCGCCGCCAGATGGCGCAGCGCCATCTCCGCCGGATCGGCATAGGGGCTGCCGTCCGGCTGGTGGTGCAGGTAGTGGAACTCGCAGACGCTGGTGAAGCCCCATTCCAGCAATTCGGCGTAGAGTTGCGCGGCCACCGCCTCAGCATCCTCCGGAGTGAGGAGGCCGACGAAGCGGTACATGGTCTCCCGCCAGGTCCAGAAGCTGTCCCGGCCGGCGGGGCTGCGGCGCTCCGCGGCGCCTGCCATCGCGCGCTGGAAGGCGTGGGAGTGCAGGTTCGGCACGCCAGGGATGACAGCGCCCCGCAGCCGGTCAGCGGCGCCGGGAGCGGCACCGGCCTCCACGCTGACGATCGCCCCCGCCGGATCGGCGGTGATGCGGACATCACGGGCCCAGCCTTCCGGCAGCAGCACCTGTTGGGCGAAGAATTCCCTCATGCCGCGAGGCATCGCGCATCTGCCCGGCCGGTGCAACGCTTCGTCATCCGAGACTCCTTGCCCTCCGCCCCGGGCCGCCTATCGTCCCGGGGATGAGCACCGACCGCTTCCGCAACGCCCCCGCCATCCGCGCCCCCCGTGGCCCGGAGATCACCTGCCGCCAATGGACCACGGAGGCGGCGATGCGCATGCTGATGAACAACCTGGACGAGGAAGTGGCGGAACGCCCCGGGGAACTGGTGGTCTATGGCGGCATCGGCCGCGCCGCCCGCGACTGGAAGAGCTACGAGACCATCGTCAGCGTCCTCCGCCGGCTGGAGGAGAACCAGACCCTATTGGTGCAGTCCGGCAAGCCGGTCGGGGTGTTCGAGACGCATCCGGACGCGCCGCGCGTGCTCATCGCCAATTCCAACCTTGTCCCGGCCTGGGCGAATTGGGAGCATTTCACCGAGCTCGATCGCAAGGGCCTGATGATGTACGGCCAGATGACGGCCGGATCCTGGATCTATATCGGCTCCCAGGGGATCGTTCAGGGCACCTATGAAACCTTCGCCGAGGCCGGACGGCAGCATTATGGCGGCGACCTCTCCGGCCGCTGGATCCTGACCGGGGGCCTGGGCGGCATGGGCGGGGCGCAGCCGCTGGCGGGCGTCTTCGCCGGGGCCTGCGTGCTGGCGGTGGAATGCCAGCCCTCCCGCATCGAGAAGCGGCTGGAGACGAAGTATCTGGATCACCGGGCGGACGACCTCGACACCGCGCTGGCAATGATCCGCCAGGCCTGCGCCGAGAAGCGCGCCATCAGCGTCGGCCTGCTGGGCAATGCGGCGGAGGTCTTCCCGGAACTCGTCCGGCGCGGCGTGAAGCCGGACATCGTGACGGACCAGACCAGCGCCCACGACCCGGCCAATGGCTACCTGCCCGCCGGCTGGAGCCTGGCCGAATGGGAGGCGAAGCGGGAGAGCAACCCCGCCGCCGTCGCTGCGGCGGCGAAGCGCAGCATGGTGCAGCACGTGCAGGCCATGCTGGACTTCCAGAAGATGGGCAGCGCCGTGCTGGATTACGGCAACAACATCCGGCAGATGGCGAAGGATGAAGGGCTGGCCAATGCCTTCGACTTCCCGGGCTTCGTGCCGGCCTATATCCGCCCGCTCTTCTGCCGCGGCATCGGCCCCTTCCGCTGGGCGGCGCTTTCCGGCGATCCGGAGGACATCTACCGCACGGATGCGAAGGTGCGGGAGCTGATCCCGGACGACCCGCACCTGCATCGCTGGCTGGACATGGCGCGGGCACGGATCAGCTTCCAGGGACTGCCGGCGCGCATCTGCTGGGTGGGGCTTGGGCAGCGGCACCGGCTCGGCCTCGCCTTCAACGAGATGGTGGCGCGCGGCGAGTTGAAGGCGCCCATCGTCATCGGCCGCGACCACCTGGACAGCGGCAGCGTCGCCAGCCCGAACCGGGAGACGGAGGCGATGCTGGATGGCTCCGATGCCGTCTCCGACTGGCCGCTGCTGAATGCGCTGCTGAACACGGCATCCGGCGCCACCTGGGTTTCGCTGCACCATGGCGGCGGCGTCGGCATGGGCTATTCGCAGCATGCCGGCATGGTCATCGTCTGCGACGGCACGGAGGCCGCGGCACGGCGGCTGCGGCGGGTGCTGTGGAACGACCCCGCCACCGGCGTG
>CALGVL010000260.1 GCA_937930165.1 uncultured Acetobacteraceae bacterium | reverse complement strand
GGCGGCGGGACGTTCAGCTCCGTGTTGCAGGCCATGGCGGCAAGCTGCGCCTGGCAGGCGCGCTCCATGCCCCACATGGCGATGAAGGCTTCCGCCACGCTCTCGCCCACGGTCAGCAGGCCGTGGTTGCGCAGGATGCAGTAGTTCATCCGACCGAGCGACTGCGCCAGCGCCTCGCGCTCCGCCGGGTCGCGCTCCGGGCCGCGGAAGTCGTGATAGGCGATGCGGCCGTAGAAGCGCGTCGCCGTCTGGGTCAGCGGCAGCAGCCCGCACTTCAGCGCGGAAACGGCCATGCCGGCGATGGTGTGGGTGTGCATCGCTGCCATCACATCCGGCCGCGCCCGGTAGATCGCGCTATGGATGGTGAAGCCCGCCGGATGCAGGCCATAGGGCAGGTCCGGCTTATAGAGGATCTCCCCCTCCAGGCTCACCTTCAGCAGGGAGGAGGCGGTGATCTCGCTGAACAGCATCCCGTTCGGGTTCAGCAGGAACTGGCCGGGACTGTCGGGCACCCGCGCGGAGATATGGGTGTAGATCATGTCCGACATGCCGTAGCTGTCGCAGAGCCGGTAGCAGGCGGCGAGATCCACCCGCGCCTGCCATTCCGCATCGCTGACCGAGCCTCGGATGGGCTCGATCCGCAGCGCGCCTTCCTTGGCCATTCCCTCCACCCTCCACGGGTTCCGGCCGCCATTTAAGGGGAGTTGTGCGCCGGAGGGAATGCGGGAAGACTGATGCACAACAGCGGAAACGTCCGGAACGATCGCGATGAGCGCTTACGCCCCCGTGAATGACGCCAGCGCCTGGCGCGGCGCCGATCTCGCCGCGCGGACCGACTGGATCCACCACCTGGCCGCCGCGGAGATCGAGGAACTGGCCGCCGCCCTGCGCGGGGTGCAGGCCCGCGGCCTCGCCATCACCGCTATCACCCGTGCCGATTTCCCCCTGCCCGGTATGGCGGCGCGCCTCGCTGCGTTGCTGGAGGAGGCCCGCACCGGCCGCGGTTTCTTCCTCATCCGCGGCCTGCCCGCCGACCGCTTCACCGAGGCGGAGCGGGAGGCGATCTTCTGGGGCATCGGCACGCATCTCGGCAATGCGGTGTCACAGAACTCGCATGGCGAATTGCTCGGCCACGTCTTCGACCAGGGCCGAACCTATGGCAGCGCCAATACGCGCGGCTACCAGACCAAGGCGCGCCTCGACTTCCACACGGACCGCTGCGACCTGGTGGGCCTGCTCTGCCAGCGCCGCGCGAAGGAGGGCGGCCTGTCCAGCGTGGTCAGCAGCATGGCGGTGCACAACGAGATCCTGCGGACGCGGCCGGACCTGCTGCCCATCCTCTATCGCGGCTTCCACTATTCGGAACGCGAGGCAGCGGACAACCCGAAAGGCGTGACGCCGCGCCCCATCCCGGTCTTCAGCCGGCACCAGGACTGGCTCTCCTGCCGCTTCATCCGCAACCCGATCGAGACCGGGGCGCAGCGTCGCGGCATTCCGTTGACCGAGCAGGAAAGGCAGGCGCTGGAACTGATGTCGGCGTTGAGCGCGCGGGAGGACATGCGTCTCGACATGATGCTCGAGCCCGGCGACATGCAGTTCTGCAACAACTACGTCACCCTGCATGCGCGCACGGAATTCGAGGACTGGCCGGAGCCGCACCGGCGCCGGCTGATGGTCCGCCTCTGGCTTTCCTTCGAGCAGCGCCGGCCGCTCGCCCCTGATTTCGGCGAGCATGATGGCATCCCCGCCCGCCTGCCTGCGGAGGCTGCGCCGGCCGTCCCGGCCTGACGCTACCGGCCCGGCCTGCCCGGTGCCGGCGCGCCCAGTTCCGTATTCGCCTCGCCCAGCGCCGGTGCGCCGCTCCGCACCGGTGGCCGCGTGCCGTCGAAGGAAACGGGCAGGCCAACCGCCTCCAGCGCATAGCCCGGCATGGGCAGCATGATGCCGAGGGCCTCGGTCTGCGGATGCGCCTTGACGGCGGCGATGTCGTGGATGGGGGAGCAGGGGATGCCCGCCTCCTCCAGCAGCGCCGACCATTCCGCGCTGCTGCGGCGCCGCATCGCCTCTTCCAGCAGCGGGATCAGGATGGCGCGATGCGCGATGCGGTCGGCATTGGTGCGGAAGCGCGGATCGGCGCCCAATTCCGGATGCCCCAGCACTGCCACGAATTTGGCGAAGAGCCGGTCATTCGCCGCCGCCACCACGATCTCGCCATCCGCCGTATCGAAGGCCTGAAAGACGATCAGCTTCGGATTGCCGGTGCGGTCGCGCGGCGGCTGCCGCCCGGTGGCGTTGAAGCCGGCGATGTGCTGCCCCATCCAGCCCAGTCCGGTTTCCAGCAGGGAGGTGTCCACCACGCAGCCCTCGCCCGTCCGGTGCCGGCGCTGCAAGGCGGCGAGGCAGCCCAGCGCCGCCCAGACCCCCGTGCCGAGATCCAGCACCTGCATCCCCACGCGGGCGGGCGGCCCGTCCGCCGTGCCGTTCATGCTGAACATGCCGGCGAAGGCCTGCACGATCGGCTCATAGCCTGGCTTCATCGCCATCGGCCCCCGTGCGCCGAAGGCATGCAGGTTGCAGTAGATCAGCCGCGGATTGATCGCGCGCAGCACCTCCGCGCCCAGCCCCATCGCCTCCAGGGATCCGGGGCGCATGTTCTGCACCAGGATGTCGCAGCCGCGCAGGAAGTCCTTGAGCCAGGCCAGCGCCGCCGGATCCTTCAGGTCCAGCGCGACGCTGCGCTTGTTGCGGTTCACGGTGAGGAAGGAGGTGGCGACGCCATCCACGAAGGGCGGCCCCCAGCCGCGCGCATCGTCGCCCTCCGGCCGCTCGACCTTCACCACCTCGGCGCCCAGCATGCCCAGGATCTCCGCCGCATAGGGGCCGGCGAGGTTCTGCGCAATCTCCAACACCCTCACGCCTTGCAGCGGCAGCATGGCGGCTCGTTCCCTCCCGGATGTCTTGCACCAAGCTTCCTCCGAGCGGCGCTTGTGACGCAAGACTCAGCCCGGTAGCGTGCCGGTCCGAGGAGGAAACCCGCCATGCTCTCCCCGGATACGCTTGCCGGCCGTCGCATCCTCGTGACCGGCGGCGGCACAGGCCTCGGCCGCAGCATGGGGCGCCGCTTCATCGAATTGGGCGCCAGCCTCACCATCTGTGGCCGCCGCGCCGAGGTGCTGGAGGCGATGGCGAAGGAATGCCGCGCCGATTACGGCGCCGAGGTCGCCACGGAAGTCTGCGACATCCGTGACGCCGCCGCGGTCGAGGCGATGATGGACCGCATCTGGCAACGCGGCCCGCTGGATGTGCTGGTCAACAACGCCGCCGGCAATTTCCTGGCGCAGACGCACCGGCTCTCGCCGCGCGCGGTGGATGCGGTGCTGAACATCGTGCTGCATGGCAGTGCCTATTGCACCATCGCCTGCGGCCGGCGCTGGATCGATGCCGGGCGCGGCGGCACGGTGCTCTCCATCCTGACGCTCTCGGCGCTGCATGGCGCGCCCTTCACCGTGCCTTCCGCCATGGCCAAGGCCGGGGTGCTGGCGATGACGCGCTCCCTCGCCGTGGAATGGGGGCCGAAGGGCATCCGCCTGAACGCCATTGCGCCTGGCAATTTTCCCACCCCCGACGCCACCGCGCGGCTGCAGCCCGCGGGCGCCTTCCGCGCGCCGGCGGAGCGCGGCATCCCGTTGCGGCGGGTGGGCGAGCATCGCGAACTCGCCGACCTCGCCGCCTTCCTCGTCTCCGACATGGCCGCCTACATCACGGGGGAGGCGGTGGTGATCGATGGCGGCAAGCGCTGGCTTGGCGGTGCCCGCTCGGGCGGCGAGGAGATGCTGGACTGGACCGATGCCGACTGGGCCGCGCTGCGCGCCAGCCGTCCCAAGGCCTAGGGCCGCTCAGGCCGCCAGGCTGTCCAGCGGCCAGCGCGGACGGGGCGCGTGGTCCAGCGGGTCGGTCAGGCCACGCCGCAGCCGCTCGATGCCCGCCCAGGCCACCATCACGGCATTGTCGGTGCAGAGCCGCACCGGCGGCGCCACCAGCGGCACGGCCCGCCGCGCCGCGACCCCGGCCAGCGCCTCGCGCACCGCGCTATTGGCGGCGACGCCGCCCGCCACCACCAGCGCCGTCGCCCCCGGCAGCATGTCCAGGGCATGTTTTGCACGGTCGGCCAGGACGGCAGCGGCCGCCGCCTGGAAGCTGGCGGCGATGTCGGCCTTGTCCTGCTCCGGCACCGCGCCCTTCGGGAAGCGCGCCACCGCATGCGCCACGGCGGTCTTCAGCCCGCTGAAGGAGAAGTCGCAGCCCGGCCGCCCGAGCATGGGCCGGGGCAGGGGATAGCGGCCCGGATCGCCCGCCGCCGCCAGCCGCTCCAGCACCGGCCCACCCGGCCAGGGCAGGCCGAGCAGCTTGGCCGCCTTGTCGAAGGCCTCGCCCACCGCATCGTCCAGCGTGGTGCCAAGGCGCCGGTAGCGCCCCACCCCCTCCACCGCCACGCACTGGCAATGCCCGCCGGAGATCAGCAGCAGCAGATAGGGGAAGCGCACCGCCGGCTCGACCAGCCCCGGCAGGGTGGCGGTCAGGGCATGCGCCTCCAGATGGTTCACCGCGACGAAGGGCAGGCCATGCGCCAGGGCGATTCCCTTGCCGAAACAGGCGCCGACGATCAGCCCGCCGATCAGCCCCGGCCCGGAGGTGGCAGCGATTCCGGCCAGGTCGGCGAAGCCCAGCC
>CALGVL010000259.1 GCA_937930165.1 uncultured Acetobacteraceae bacterium | reverse complement strand
GCGGCATCTCCTTCTTCGGCTTGGCAGGTCCCGCCGGCCTGCCGCCGGAGGTCGTGGCCCGCCTGAATGCGGCGCTGGAGAAGGTGTTGGCCATGCCGGAGGTCGCGCGCCCCATGGCCCCGGTCGGGTTGCGGCCCCGCTTCGAGGCCGGCGAAGCCTTCGCCGAGCGGCTGCGGCGGGACCGGGCGATCTTCGGCGAGGCAGTGCGCCGCACCGGCGCCAGGGCACAGTAGAAGGGGGGATTCCCGTGGAGCATGTGAAGGTCTGGGACGAAGGTCCCGTGCGCGTCGTGGCGCTGAACCGGCCCGACAAGGGCAATGCCATCAGCCGGCTGATGGCGGAGGAGGTGCAGGCCGCCATGCTGGATTTCAACCGCTCCGACCAGCGCGTGGCGGTGCTGGCGGGGATGGGCAAGGCCTTCTCCTTCGGCGCCGATGTGGCGGAGCCGCCGGAACTCTGGCGCGCCGTGCCGAATGTCGGCTGGCAGACCGACAAGCCGCTGATTGCGGCGGTGGAGGGGTGGTGCATCGGCGGCGCGCTGGTGCTGGCGATGATGGCTGATCTCTGCGTCTGCGGCGCCCGGGCGAAATTCTACTATCCGGAGGCGAAGCTCGGCCTGACGGGCGGCATGATCGCGGCGCTGCCCTCCCGCATCCCGCACAAGATCGCCATGGAGATCATGCTGCTCTGCCGCACCATCGAGGCGGAGCGCGCCGCCGCGGTGGGCCTGGTGAACGAGGTGGTGCCGGAAGGCGAGGCGCTGGCCCGCGCCGTCGAATGGGGCAGGGAGATGGCAGGCTTCGCCCCGCTGGTCATGGGCGCGATCAAGCGCATGGTAGTGGACGAGATCCTGCCGCGCGGCCCTTCCGAACGCTGGGCCTTGCAGGGCGCGCGCCTCTCCCGCATCCGCGAGTCGGAGGATTTCAAGGAGGGCGTGGCGGCCTTCCGGGAGAAGCGGCCGCCGAATTTTCAGGGGCGCTGATCAGCGCCGGCCGCCGCGGCTCATGCCGGGTCCGAAGCCGAGCGCGGGATAGCCGGGCTCCCAATATCCGTGACTTGAAGGCCGGACCGAGGGCATGGGCGGGCGGAGCGATCCAGGAGGCTCCTCCGGTCCCCAGGGTGGGCCGTGTTCCCATTCATGCACGGAGATCGGCATGGGATCGGGCTGCGGCGGCGGTTGGCCATGGCCGCAGCCGGCGATTCATCTCCCGGGGGTTCCCACCCGGGATGATCGCAGGCTAAGAGCCTGTTCAAGTGCCGTGCGGATCGGTCCGGCGGGGGCTTTTCCGTCCTGGCGGCATCAGGGCGCTTGCCGATGAACCCGTCTCGGCTGCGCGCCCTTCCTGGCCAGCGCGAAGATCCCTCGCCGCTCTCGGCCGCCGACACCTAAACAGGCTCCAAGCATCCGCAAACCCATCCGGCGGGACGTGTCAGCCATGCATCTCAGGGACAAGATCGCCACTAACGCCGGCACCAGGCTGCCAGGGGAGAAGGAGCGCAGGGCGTGAACATTCTCTCCATCCAGTCCTGGGTCGCCTATGGTCATGTCGGCAATGCCAGCGCCGTCTTCCCCCTGCAGCGGCTGGGGGCGGAGGTCTGGGCGATCAACACCGTCCAGTTCTCCAACCACACTGGCTATGGCGCCTGGCGCGGCCAGGTCTTCCCTGCCTCGCTGATCCGCGACTGCGTCACCGGCATCGAGGAGCGGGGCGCGCTGTCGCGCTGCGATGCCGTGCTCTCCGGCTACATGGGCGATGCCGATATCGGCGAGGCGATCCTGGATGCCGTGGCGCGAGTGAAGGCAGCGAATCCGGCGGCGATGTGGTGCTGCGACCCGGTGATCGGCGATGTCGGCCGCGGCATCTTCGTCCGCCCCGGCATCCCGGAATTCTTCCGCGACCGGGCGCTGCCCGCCGCCGACATCGCCGCGCCGAACCAGTTCGAGCTGGAATGGCTGACCGGCGGCCAGATCACCACGCTGGAAGGGGCGAAAGCCGCGATTCGTGCCCTGCAGGCCCGTGGCCCCCGCTGCGTGATGCTGACCTCCATGCATGTCGAGGACACGCCGGCGGATGCGATCGAATTGCTGGCCGCGGAGGGCGGCCGGTTCTGGCGCCTGCGCAAGCCGCTGCTGCCGATCTCGGTGAACGGCGCGGGCGATGCCATCGCGGCGCTGTTCCTGTTGCACCGGCTGCGCTCCGGCAGCGCGGCGGAGGCGCTTTCTGCCGCCGCCTCCTCGATCCATGGCGTGCTGCGGCGGACGGTGGAGGCAGGATCGCGGGAGATCCTGACGGTGGCGGCGCAGGATGAATTCGTCGCCCCGAGCCAGGTGTTCCAGGCGGAGCCCTGCTGATCAGGGATCCGGCCGGCGCTCCGGCCGGAAGGAGGCCATGGCTGCCAGCAGCGCGCCGCGCAGCCGCGGCCATTGCCCCTGTGGCGCGGCGGCGATCAGCAGGAAGGTGCGGTCCGGCGCATAGACCGCCTCCGCCCGCACCATCTGCGGCAGCCCGGTCTGGGTGCTGAATCCCGTCACCTCCAGCAACGCGGCGGGCAGGCCACTATGCCGCGCCGTCTCCGGTGCCGGCAGCGCGCCGAAGCGGAAGGGGCGGAGGTTGCGCAGCACCGCCTGCAGGTACCAGCCCCGATCCGCCGCCGGCACCGGGCGCTGCACCCTTACCAGCACGAAGCCGTAATCATCGGCCCCTGCGGGAGCGTTCCGGTCGCGCAGCACCGTCCAGCCATTCACCATGCCGGCGAGGCGCAGCCGGTCGCCCGTCTCCAGCCTCCAGCCGGGGCCGGTGACCTCCACCGCCGCAGCGGTGCCGGCGAGCAGGGCGAGGGCAAGGGCAAGGGCCAGGGCGGCGCGCATGGGCCGGAGATGGCCGAGCCGGCCAGCGGAGGGAAGGGCGAGGATCGGGACTCGCCCCGGCCGCAGGTTGCGGGGCAGGCGCCAGCCTTGCATCATCGCTGCA
>CALGVL010000258.1 GCA_937930165.1 uncultured Acetobacteraceae bacterium | reverse complement strand
GCAGTTCCTGAACAACGCACCCTGGGAGCGGCAGGACCTGGAAGCCTGGCTGCGCGACTATGCCGAGGTGAAGGGGCTGAAGCTCGGCCAGGTGGCGCAGCCGCTGCGCGCGGCCCTGACCGGCAGCACGCAGAGCCCGCCAATTGATGCGGTGCTCTATGCCCTCGGCCGAACGGAGACGATGGACCGGATCCTGGCGGCAGCGGAACCGGCTGAGGCGCCCTGACGACACCGGGCCGGCGCAGGCCGGCCCGGCCGATGACCTGGGCGAGCACAACCAGCCCATCTAACGGGGGCGCCTGCCGTGCCCCCTCGCCGTCCCGGATCAACCCCGGCACACTTCATCCGGCCAATCCAGGACAGACGCATGACCGCAATCCTGCTCGAACCCATATCGCTCCGCGGCCTCCGGCTGCGCAACCGCATCGTCATCTCGCCCATGTGCCAGTATTCCGCCGAGGACGGCGTGGCGAATGACTGGCACATGGTCCAGTACGGCCGCTTCGCGGTGGGCGGCGCGGGGCTGGTCTTCGTGGAGGCCACCGCTGTCTCGCCGGAAGGGCGGATCACCCATGGCGATCTCGGCCTGTGGTCGGAGGCGCAGGTGGCGCCGCTGGCGCGCATCGCCGCCTTCATGAAGGCGCAGGGCGCCGCAGCGGGAATTCAGATCGGCCATGCCGGGCGCAAGGCCAGCATACAGCGCCCCTGGTTCGGCAACGGGCCGCTGACGGCAGAGGACGAAGCGCGGGGCGACCGTCCCTGGAAAGTAGTGGCGCCGAGCGCGCTGCCGATGGACGAAGGCTGGCTGATGCCGGAGGCGCTTTCCGAGGAAGGCATCGCCCGAATCCGCGAGGCCTTCCTGGCAGCCGCGGAGCGCAGCCTGCGCGCCGGCTTCGACGCCATCGAGATCCATGCGGCGCATGGCTATCTGCTGCACCAATTCCTCTCGCCGCTCTCGAACCGCCGCAATGATGCCTGGGGCGGCGACCGCGCCGGGCGGATGCGCCTGCCGCTGGAGATCGCGCGCGGCGTACGCCGGATCTGGCCGGAGGACCGCCCGGTCTTCGTGCGGATCTCCGTGGTGGACGGGGCCGAGGGCGGGCTGACGGTGGAGGATTCCATCGCCTTCGCCACGGCGCTGAAGGTGGAGGGGGTGGATGTGGTGGATTGCTCCTCCGGCGGACTGATGGGCTCGGCCACCGCGGCGAAGGGGCCGCCGCGGAACTACGGCTTCCAGGTGCCCTTCGCGGAGCGGCTGCGGCGGGAGGCCGGAATCGCCACCATGGCTGTCGGGCTGATCGTCGATCCGCGCCAGGCGGAGGCAATCCTGCAGGCGGGCCAGGCGGATCTCATCGCGATCGGGCGGCAGGCGCTGGAGAACCCGAACTGGCCGCAGCACGCCGCGGCAGTGCTGGCGGGCGGGATGCGCTTCGGTGACTGGCCGAAGCAGCATGGCTGGTGGCTGGACCTTCGGGCCAGGGCATTGGCGAAGCTCGGGCCCTGGCGGCCGGAGGCGTAGGCAAGGACGCGCCGGGACGTCGCGGGCTGCGGCCCGCGACGCCCCGCTCGCGGATCAGAGGAACCAGTGGCCGGTGGCCTCGAAATTCGCCGCCACCTGCGCAGCGAGGAGGTTCCAGTCGAGCGGCGCCTGGCTCTCGGCCGGCACTGGCTCGGCCGGCACGGCGGGCGCCGGGGCCGGGACAGTAATCTCGGTCGGAGCCGGAGCCGCCGAGGCCGGCAGCGGCGCGGGAACCATCTCGGGCTGCGCCGGCACCGCTGCCGCGCCGCCGATGTCCACGCCCTCGGGCGCGGTCCAGATCGGCAGGCCCTGGTCGTCATAGACCGCATGCCCATGGCCCGAGCCGTCAGGACCGGCAAGCCGGCCATAGCCGTAGCTGTAATGGAGGATGCCATCCACCGGCACGGGCTGGTCGAAAGTGACGACCAGATGGGTGTTGTCCAGGATCTGCGCCGCCTCGGCCCAGAGCATGCCCTCCTGGGTCTCGACCGACCAGCCCACCCCGCTGGAGGCGACCGGATCCAGGGGCATGAAGCCCGAGGCCGCATCATGCGCAACGGTAAGCAGAAGCTGCTCCGGATTGCCGGAAACCGGGTCCGCCTTCACCACCTGCGGGCCGAGATCGGCGATCTGCCCGCCGGCATTGGCCACAGGCGAGCCGGGCTTGGCATAGGCGGCGAAGGTCTGGGCGAAGGAGAGCGCGATGCGATGCGCCAGGGTCTCGGCATCCTGTGCACCGATATGCGCATCGCCGAAATTGCCGCCGTAATTCATGTCGAGATCGCCGGCCTGGGCGGCGATGGTGGCGTTGAAGGCGGCATCGCGGTCCAGTGCGGCCATGCCCTGCTTGATGGCCTGGTTGCTCTCTGCCTTGGAGTTCGAATAGGGAATGGCGTTTACGAACAGGTAAGGAACGGTCGAAGCATCCTGACCAAGAGCGGCGCGCACCTGCTCCGCATCGAAGCGCACGGCGCTGGTCCACTCTGCGGTGGTGAGGCCGGGCCGCTGACTGTCATACTCGTTGTGCAGCCAGACAACGCCGGTGGGATCGGACTTCACATCGGCGGGCTGCGCCTTGATGGTTTCGAGCAGGCCCTGCTCCAGCTTGCCGATGTCCCAGCCCTGCTGCCAGTCGCCATTGCGCGGGCTCAGCCATTCCGTGAGGAAGGCCGTGCCACTGTTCATCGTATTGGCCGTGTCCTGGCCATAGGAAGAGATGACGTTGATCTTGTCGTTGACACCGTCGAAGCCAAGAAGACGTTCCGCTTCGGTCTGCGCCTTCCAAATGGCGCCAAAATTATCGAGCAGCACGGCATTCGACTGGCCGCGCAGAAGCATGTTCAATTCCAAAACTAATTGTCCCCTGCTATTGTACGGGTATCGCAATTCCCGACCATGCGGGAGCAGAAGCGGCAGCGGCCGCCGCGGGGACAACTACCGATAGATCATCGAAGCACAAGCTTTCTTTGGCCTTGACTTATCTCTGACTTGTGCTTTCACAATTTCGCCGTAACTCAACCAGTGACGTCGAGGGCAGCGCCGAAGCCTGTCAGCGGCAAACCCTATGGTTGACGATCCGGGGGTAGAACCTGCCGTCACGACCACGCACCATGATCCGGCGGCGCTCGATCCAGCAGCGCCGTCGGCGCCGGTGGCGCCAGGCAGGTGGCGGCGGGCTGGGTGGGAAATACTGGGCCGGAAACAGCGGATCGGCAGGCGGCGCGGCTTCGGCCCGCAGTGCAGGGGCGAGGACAAGAAGCAGTCCCGCCAGGAATCCACGGCGCGTTTCAGCCATATGCCGTTACTCCCTTGCTGCGGCGCGCTCGCGCCACGCCACCGAGTGGCCGGGCATGACGGCGGCTCCGTTCCCGCGGGCCTGCCCGGCCGGGCAGTTCACTCGCCGAAGCGGTTGGACTTCGGGAAGCCGTTGGGCGGCATCTTGCCGGCGCCGGCGCGGTTGCCGCGCCAGGGCTGCAGATCCGTCTCCACCCGCACCCGGTCGCCGAGGCGCCAGGACAGGCCCTCCTTCCGGAAGAAGACCTTGGCATCGGCCAGGCCGCCATCGCGATAGGACTGCAACTGCACGCCTCGGCCGCGGGTCATTTCCGGCACCTGCTCAATAGGGAAGAGCAGCAGCTTGCGGTTCTCGCCGATCACCGCGACGGTGTCGCCCTCGGCGGGCACGCAGATGGCGGCTTCCTTGCCGGCATCCAGCACCAGCACCTGTTTGCCGGTGCGGCGCTCGGCGACCAGTTCCTCGGCCTTGACCAGGAAACCCTTGCCGTCGGTGGAGGCAACCAGATAGCGGCCGCCTTCCTTGTGGACGAACATCGCCACGATGGCGTCCTCATTGGTCAGGTCCACCATCAGGCGCACCGGCTGGCCGTCGCCGCGCCCACGCGGGACGGCATCGGCCTTCAGCGTGTAGGACCTGCCATTGGTGGCAAAGAGCACGATGCGGTCGGTGCTCTGGGCGTGGACCCAGGTATGGAGCTGGTCGCCCTCCTTGAAGCGAAGCTCGGCATCCTCCGGGATGTGGCCCTTCTGGGCACGGATCCAGCCCTTTTCAGAGAGGATGACAGTGATCGGCTCGCGCTCGACGAAGGCCGTTTCGTCCACCAGCACGGCGGGCAGGATACGGCCGGTCTCGGTGCGGCGGGCGCCGAGGGGGCCGTCACCGAATTTGGCGCGGGCGGCCTCCAGCTCCTCGGCGATGGCCTC
Source organism: uncultured Acetobacteraceae bacterium (assembly GCA_937930165.1). Lineage (GTDB taxonomy): Bacteria > Pseudomonadota > Alphaproteobacteria > Acetobacterales > Acetobacteraceae > CALGVL01. Next base: position 13,152 of record CALGVL010000258.1, on the reverse strand, counting down.
CCAGCGCTTCGCCTCGGACTTCATCAGCCCCTGCAGCTTCTTCTGTTCCGCGGAGAGCTTCTTGTGCTCCTTGCGGATCTCCATCTCCTCCAGCTTGCGCAGGGCGCGCAGGCGCATGTTGAGGATGGATTCCGCCTGCAATTCGGTCAGGCTGAAGGTCCGCATCAGTACGGCCTTCGGCTCGTCCTCCTCGCGGACGATGCGGATCACCTCGTCCAGGTTCAGATAGACGATCAGGTAGCCGTCGAGGATCTCCAGCCGCCGGGCGATGGCGGCAAGGCGATGCTCCGTCCGCCGCACCAGCACGACATGCCGGTGGTCGAGCCAGGCGCGCAGGACCTCCTTCAGCCCCATGACGCGCGGGGTGCGGTCGGCATCCAGCACGTTCATGTTGAGGCTGAAGCGGCTCTCCAGCGCGGTGGCGCGGAACAGCGTCTCCATCAGCACGGCGGGGTCCACGGTGCGGCTCTTGGGCTCCAGCACCAGGCGGACCTTGTCCGTGCTCTCGTCGCGGATGTCGCCGAGGAGCGGCAGCTTCCGCTCTTCCATGAGCTGGGCGATCTGCTCGACCAGCTTCGCCTTGGCGACCTGGTAGGGAATCTCGGTGACGACGATCTGCCAGGTGCCGTTGCGGAGCTTCTCCTGCTCCCATTTCGCGCGGATGCGGAAGCCGCCGCGGCCCGTTTCATAGGCTTCAGCAATGGCCTCGGGCGGCTCCACCAGGATGCCGCCGGTGGGGAAGTCCGGGCCCGGCATGTGCTTCAGCAGGTCGCCTGTGGTGGCCTGCGGGTTGCGGACCAGTTCGAGCGCGGCGGCGCAGACCTCCCCGGCATTGTGCGGCGGGATGGAGGTGGCCATGCCCACCGCGATGCCATTGGCGCCGTTCGCCAGCAGGTTTGGGAAGGCGGCGGGGAGGACGACCGGCTCCTGCTCCTCGCCGTCATAGGTGGCGCGGAAATCGACGGCGTTCTCGTCAATGCCCTGGAGCAGGGCCTGGGCGACCTCGGTGAGCCGCGCCTCGGTGTAGCGCATGGCCGCGGCGTTATCGCCGTCGATATTGCCGAAATTGCCCTGGCCTTCGACCAGCGGGTAGCGGGCGGCGAAATCCTGGGCAAGGCGGACCAGGGCCTCATAGACCGCGGCATCGCCGTGCGGATGGTACTTACCGATGACGTCGCCGACCACGCGGGCACACTTCTTGAAGCCGGCTGCCGGATCCAGCTTCAGCTGGTGCATGGCCCAGAGCAGCCGCCGGTGCACCGGCTTCAGCCCGTCCCGCACATCCGGCAGGGAGCGGGACATGATGGTGGACAGGGCATAGGCCAGGTAGCGCTCGGAGAGCGCGTCGGCGAGCTTGGTGTCGCGGATCTCGCCGCCGCCCGGCAGGGTCTTCAGGTCGTCAGGCATCAAGTCCTCATTCGGCATGCGCCGATTTGGCGCCGGCCAGGGCCGCCACCCGGTCGAACAGCAATTCGCGGGCGGCTGGCAAGGGTTTGTGCTGATGCCCGAAGGCATCTTTTCCCAGGAAATGCCCCGTCAGGCGCAATCCTGCAAGCCATTCCGCGGGGCCGGAAGGACCGACCACACCCCCCTGCCCCAGCAGGAAGCCCGGCAGGGGCAGCAGGCGGGAGGCCCAGGGCTCGCCCGCCGCGGCACTGACCGCCCGGCCGGAGCGGGGGGATACCCAGACCAGATCCTCCATGCTGCCGGTCAAGGCACAGCGGAAGAGGTCCAGGCCATAGCCGAGTTCGGCCAGCAACTCGGCTTCCCAACGGATGTAGTCGGGCAGCAGCCCCTTCCCTCCCTGGGACAACCGCACGATGAGGGTGAGGAGGCCGTGGAAGGTTCGGGGATGCGGCTGGCGTTCCGGCAGCGCACCTTCCGCCACGGCGCAGGCCGAGGCCAGCAGCGCCAGGGCGAGCGGGTCCTCCAGGGCCAGGGCGGCGGCGGGATGCACCATCTCCCCGCTCAGGGCACCGAGCTGGTCCGCGAGCCGCGCCACCCAGCGCGCCTCCACCAGATTGCCGGGCTGCCAGATGGCCGACTGGGCGCGCGAGGCGCCGCCCTTGGCCAGTCCGGCATGCCGCCCATGCGCCTCGGTAAGCAGGGTCACCACCGCACCGCTTTCGCCATGCGGCCGCACATCCAGGACGATCGCGGGGGCCTGCCATTCCATACCGCCAGGATATGGGAATTCCGGGACGGAACGACAGGTATTCCGGCCTATCGCTAATCGAGATCCTCCAGGCCGAGGGCGCGGAGACGGCCGCGCTCCTCGTCCCAGCCGGGCCGGTCCTTGACGTTCAGGAACAGATGCACCCGGCGTTCCAGCAGCTCCTCCAGCTCCCGCCGCGCCCGCAGGCCAATCTGCTTGATGCGGGCGCCGGCATCGCCGATCAGGATGGCCTTCTGGCTCGGACGGGCGACATAGATGGTGCAATCCACCCGGACGCTGCCATCCTTCCGCTCCTCCCAATTCTCTGTCTCCACCGTGGCGTGGTGGGGAACCTCCTCATGGGTCTGGCGGAGGATCTGCTCCCGCACGATCTCAGCCACCAGCATGCGGTTGGGCAGGTCGGTCAGCTCGTCCTCGGGGAAGAGATAGGGGCCGGGGGGCATGGCCTCGGCCAGCCGGTCGAGCAGGCGGTCCAGGCCGCTGCCCTTCGCGGCGGAGACCATGAAGGTCTCCGCCACGGGCAGCAGGGCGTTGACCTCGGCGGCGAGCGGCAGCAGGCGCGGCGGGGGGATCAGGTCCACCTTGTTCAGCGCCAGCCAGACCGGGCGCTGCGCCTTGGCCAGCTTGTCAATGATGGCGCGGACGGGATCGGTCAGCCCGGCGCGGGCATCAATGATCAGCAGGGTCAGGTCGGCATCCTGGGCACCGCCCCAGGCGGCGGCGACCATGGCGCGGTCCAGCCGCCGGCGTGGGGCGAAGATGCCGGGGGTGTCCACCAGCACGATCTGGCTGCGCCCCCGCATCACCACTGCGCGGATACGGAAGCGCGTGGTCTGCGGCTTGGGCGAGACGATGCTGACCTTGGTCCCGGCCAGGGCATTGACCAGGGTGGACTTGCCGGCATTCGGCGCACCCACCACGGCCACCAGGCCGCAGCGCGTCCTGTCCTCGCTCATCTGGAAACCCCTGCGAGCCAGGCCTCGGCCGCCGCCTGTTCCGCTCCGCGCTTCGTGTCGCCCATGCCCTCGGCCTCCCGCCCTGCGGCGCTGACCGCCACCACGAAGACCGGCTGGTGCGACGGCCCGGTGATGGAGATGGTGCGGTATTCCGGCAGGCCCAGGCCACGGGCCTGCAGCCATTCCTGCAGCCGGCTCTTGGCCGAGGCCAGGGGGCGCTGCTCTGCCTCCAGCAGCGGGGCGAAGACGCGGCGCATGAAGGGCCGTGCCGCCTCCAGCCCGCCATCGAGATAGAGGGCGCCCAGCAATGCCTCCAGCGCATCGGCCAGGACGTTCTGGCGGGTGGTGAGGCCAGCCCGGCTCTCCCCCGGCGGTACCACCAGCACGGAGCCGAGATCAATCGATTCCGCCACCTTCGCCAGGCTGTCCCAGGCGACGAGGACGCCGAAGCGGCGCATCAGCGCGCCTTCGCGCTCCTCCGGATAGCGCTCGGCCAGCCATTCCGCCATCAGCAGGGCCAGCACCCGGTCGCCGATGAATTCCAGACGCTCATTGGAATCGAGCTGGCCGCGCCGGGGGTCGGCAGCGGAACGGTGGGTCAGGGCCTGGCGCAGCAATTCCGGCCGCCCGAAATGGTGGCCTATGCGCGCAGCGAAGGCGTCGAGATCGGGCGGCGGTGCTTCCTCCACCCGTTTCCTGGCCATGATGTCTAGCTCACGCCATGGAACAGCCGGCCCCAACGGATGGCGAAGGGCCAAGCCCAGATCTGCCAGATGGAAGCCGAGTCGTCGACGGAGAAGAAGATGAACTCCGCCCGGCCGACCAGGTTCTCCAGCGGGATGAAGCCGACCGCGTTCTGCACCCGGCTGTCCAGGCTGTTGTCGCGGTTGTCGCCCATGGCGAAGACATGGCCCGCCGGCACTTCAAAGACCGGAGTGTTGTCGAGCGGCGCGTCATCCGACTGTTCGATGATGTCGTGGGTGCGGCCGCCGGGCAGGGTCTCCTTGAACAGCCGCACGACCATGCGCGGGCCATCGCCTTCCACGGTGTAGGGGCCAACGAGTTCCCGCCGCACCGGATTGCCGTTGACGTAGAGCAGGCCGTGCCGCACCTGGATCCGGTCGCCCGGCAGGCCGATGATGCGCTTGATATAATCCTGGCTGGGATCGCGCGGCAGCTTGAACACCGCCACATCGCCCCGCTGCGGCAGCGAGCCGAGGATGCGGCCCTCCCCAAGGCTCGGCAGGTAGGAGCCGAAGGGCAGCGAATAGCGCGAATAGCCGTAGGAGTATTTCGAGACGAACAGGTAGTCGCCCACCAGCAGGGTCGGGATCATGCTGCCGGAGGGTATGTTGAACGGTTCGAAAGCGACGGTGCGAATGCCGACGGCGATCAGGCCGGCATAGAGGATCGTCTTGAAGCTCTCGAGCCAGCCGCCCGACTTCTTCTTCGCCATGGAGGTGCTCAAGGTCGAACCCACCGGGATCGTTGCGGAATGCCCGCGGGTCTCCTCGCATCGGGCGGCGGGATGAAGCCTGGGGGCGGGCAGGGTGTCAAGGAAGGGCGCTGCGGGACAGGCCATCGGGGCACGGGACTTCCGCCCCGACATACGGCACCGCCCCCGCCGAGACAGGCGGCAGCGCCCTAGGCCGCGGACGTATCGATCCGGTCGGCCGGTCAGGTGCCCCGGCCGGCGCTCATGGTGTCAGGATCACCTTGCCAGCGGCGCGCTGCCGCGCCAGTTCGAACCCCTCGATGCCGCGGGAGAGCGGCAGGCGATGGGTGATCATCGGGCGGAAATCTTCCGGGTCACGGGCCAGCAGCGCCATCACCCGGTCCCAGGTGGAACGCGACGCACCGTGGGTGGCACGAAGCTGGTGCCGGTTGCGAACGAATTCCGTCAGCGGCAGGGTGAGCGGTGTGGCATGGATGCCGGCGGCGACGATGACGCCGCCCTTCTTCAGAACGGCCATACCCTCGTTCAGGCTGGCGGGCGAGCCGGTTGCCTCCAGCACCACATCCACCGGGCGGCCGCCGGTGAGCGCCATCACCTGGTCCGGCAGCGGGGCTTCCGCCACATCGATCAGCTCAGCGAAGCCAAGCCGGCGCAGCACCTCGAAGCGCGGCGCGTCGGCGCGGCCGGCGACCAGCACCCGCGCCGCACCGGCGAAGCGCGCCATCAGGGCAATCGCCTGGCCGATGGTGCCGGGGCCGAGAACCAGCACCGTGTCACCGAGGCCGACCTCCCCGGTCAGCACCGCCTCGCAGCCGATGCCGAGGGGCTCGGCCAGGGCGCCGATCTCGCTGTCCACGTTGTCCGGCAGGGCGACGCAGCAGCGGGCGGGGATGCGGACGCGGGAGGCGAAGCCGCCATCGCGGGTCAGGCCGATGCCCTCCCGCCGCGTGCAGTTGCGGGTATTCTCGGCACGGCAATTCGGGCAGGTGCCGCAGGCAACGAAGGGAATCACGGCGACCCGCGCCCCCTCCCCCCAGCCTGAGCCGGTGCCGCAATGGACCAGTCGGCCGGCGAATTCGTGCCCCATGGTCAGCGGCAGCCTCGGCACCATGAACTCATAGCCGCCGGTCCACTCATAGGCGTGGACATCGCTGCCGCAGATGCCGGCGGCCTCGACCTGCACCACCACCTCGCCGGGGCCGGGCGGATGCGCCGTGGGCACCTCCTGGAGTTCGAGGCCGAAACCGGGCCGGGTCTTGCGCAGGGCAAGCATGTCAGAAGGGCTCCGGATAGTGGCCGGCGAAGACGGAGATGGGCGGCAGCGCATCCGGGTCGGTGATGAGGTCCAGCAGCACCGGGCGGCGGGCCTCCAGCGCGGCGCGCAGCGCCGGGGCGATCTGCGCGCCGCCTTCCACCCGCACCCCCTCCACCCCGCAGGCCCGGGCGATCATGGCATGGTCCACGGCGGCGAAATTCACGGCAATGGTGTGCTCGCCGAATTTCACCTCCTCGGCGTGCTTCTGGTAGCCGAGGATGCCGTTGTTCAGGATCAGCAGGGTGATCGGCAGGTCCAGGCGCCGCAGCGTCTCCAGCTCCGCCCAGGAATGGCCGAAGCCGCCATCGCCGCAGAGGCAGATCACGCGTGCATTCGGCGCGGCGATCTGCGCACCGATCGCCATGGGCAGGCCCCAGCCAAGGCCGGCGATGCCGCGCGGCGTCAGGAAGCGTTGCCCGGCGCGCTTCGCCGTCAGGTAATTGGCGATCCAAATTGAGCTGTAGGAGGCATCCGCCACCACGATGTCCTCCGGCCCGATCAGCCGGTCGAGTTCCGCCATCACCCGCTCCGGGCGGCAGAGCGGTGTATCGCGGGTGGTGATGCCCTCGATGGTGCGGCGCCAGCCGGCGACGGCCTCGGCGATCTCGCGCTCGATGGCGGGGCGGGCGGCGGCGCGGGCGGAGAGGTCGCGGCGTTGCAGCACCGCGGTCAGCGCCGCCAGGGTCAGCTTCGCGTCGCCGACCAGGCGCAGGGATTCGTAGTTGCGGCCGACCTCCATCGGGTCGGCATCCAGGTGAATGAAGCGGGTCTCCGGGCCGAACAGCTTCCAACTGTCGGTGCCGTTCTGGTTGGTGCGGCTGCCGACCAGCAGCACCAGATCGGCACGGTCCACCATGGCCCGCAGCGTATGGGTGCGCGCCCCCTGCCCCATCACATAGCCGATGACGCCGAGCGTCAGCGGATGCGTCTCATCCGCCGCCCCCTTGCCCATCACGGTGGTCGCGACCGGCAGATGCGCCGCCTCCTGCAAGGCCGCCAATTCGTCATAGGCGCCGGAGAGATGCACGCCGCCCCCGGCCACCACCAGCGGATGCTTCGCCGCGGCCAGCGCATCCGCCGCGGCAGCGATGGCCACGGGATCGGCCACGGTCCGGTCGAGCGGCACCTGCCCCAACGAAAGCTGTCGCGGCCGCAGCAGGGAGGAGACCGGCGCCGCCGTCTCGGTCAGCAGATCCGCCGGCACCAGCAGCACCGCCGGGCCGGGGCGGCCGGAGGCGGCGGCGGTGAAGGCCATGTCCACGTAATCGTCCAGCCGGTCGGCGCGATCCAGGCGGCGCACCCATTTCGCCACGGGCTCGAACATGCGGATGTGATCGAGTTCCTGGAAGGCGTTGCGATCAGTGGCATCCCGCGTCACCTCCTGCACCAGGGCGACGATGGGAATCGATGCCTTCAGCGCCTCGGCCAGCGGCGGCACCAGCAGGGTCGCGGCCGGGCCGTTCTGCGCCGTCACCACGCCGACCTTGCGGGAGATTCGGGCATAGCCGTCCGCCATGGCGCCGCCGGCATTCTCCTGCCGGTAGACCTTTTGCTCGATCCCGGCATGCGGCGCGGCCAGGTGGAAGGCGGAAGGCAGGCTCTGCCCGAAAGTGAGCGTCACACCGTGGCGCGCGAAGGCTTCCGCCAGGCGAAGGGCAACGGTGGCATTGGCGGCATCCGGCATCGGCGATCTCTCCTCCCCCCTGTGTGCGGCCGGTAGCAATCGCCAGCAGCGCGGCCGCGTCAAGGATAGCGGGGCGGGCGAGCCAGCAGAGGCCGGCCGAAAAGCCAGGCAACTGCCACCAGCAGCAGGGCGGCACCGCCATGCCAGAGCAGCACCATCAGTGCCGCATCAATGTGATGGAACAGGCTGAGCCCGGCCGAGCAGAGCGCCGCCGAGGCGAGGCCGCCCAGCAGCAGCACCGGCACGGGCCGCACCGGCCCGGCATGACGCAGCAGCACCAGCAGCGCCGCGGTCAGCGGCACGCCCAGCAGCATGATGAAGCGCAGGCAGCCCCAACTCGTCCCCATGGCGAGTGCCGCCGGCCCCATCCGGGCCAGATCCGCAACGCAGCCGAGGCCGAGGCTGGCGACCCAGGCGGCCACCGCCGGGACCGGCAGCAGAGCCCAGCGCCAGGAGCGGTCGGGCCGCGCCAGCATCGCCGCCGCGACTGCCGCCATGATGCCCGCCGCCACCGAGGCGACCCACTGCGCGACCTCATGGGGCAGATGCATGCGCGCCGCGATGTCATGCCGGAACCCGTAATGCGCCGCCGCGAGGGCAATGGCGGCGGCGGCCAGGGCCAGCCAGAGCGCCGCCTGCCGGACCGGAGGGCCCAGCCGCCGGACCGGGCGAAGCTCCGCCGTGAGACGGCCGATCAGCTCCTCGGTCTGCACCTACTCCTCCACCCCGAAGCGCCGCCGCAGCGTCCTTACCGCGCGGTGCGTCGCCACCTTCAGCGCCCCCACCGACATGCCGGACCGGGCACTGGCCTCGGCCAGCGGCAGGTCCTCCAGCTTGGCGAGGGCCAGGGCCGTCCGCTGCGCCTCCGGCAAATCCGCGACGGCGGCGCGCAATTCGGCTGCGGCCACCCGGTCCTCCCCCGTATTCGCCGCGGAGGCGGCCAGGGTTTCGCCAAACTCCCCGATGGGGGCTTCACGGCCGGCGCGGCGGCCGTGGCGGCGCAGCCGGTCCACCGCCCGGCGCTCGGCGATCGCCGCCAGCCAGGGGCGAATCGGGCGGGTGGGGTCATAAGTGTGGCGCAACTGGTGGATGGTCAGCAGCGCATCCTGCACCGCATCCTCCGCCTCCGCCGGAATGGCGATACGACGGCGGGCAATGCGGCGCAGCAGCGGCAGGATTGCGCGCAGCAGCGCCTCATAGGCCGCCGCATCGCCGGCCTGTGCCGCCGCCATCCAGCCCTCCCATAGCCTGTCCGGCTCTGCCATCCCTATCCCGCAATGCCGGCAGGCTTCAGAATATGGTGGGTTTCGCGCCGCAGGGAACCGCTCCCGGCGGCCCGGGGCAAGCCCGGTTGCCATCGCCATGAGGCGGAGGCTAGGCTCGTTGCATAGGGGGTAGAGGAGCTGGAATGGCATCCCGCCTCGTCACGGGTCGAACCGCCCGCAGGAAGGAGACGTGAATGAAGGTCGGCGAAGCCATCGCGGAAATCATGAAACGCGAGGGCATCGAGATCCTCACCGGCTATCCGGTGAACCATCTCATCGAATTCGCGGCGGCGAAGGACATCCGGCCGGTGATGGTCCGGCAGGAGCGCATCGGACTGCACATGGCGGATGCGATTTCCCGTGTCACCTCCGGCCGCAAGATCGGCGCCTTCTGCATGCAGCACGGGCCGGGATCGGAGAACGCCTATGGCGGCGTCGCCCAGGCCTATGGCGAATCCGTGCCGGTGCTGGTGGTGCCGATGGGCTACCCGCGGCGGCTGGCGCATATCGACCCGAATTTCCATTCCACTACGCAGATGCGCGGCATCACCAAATCGGCCGAGCCGGTCATTCTGGCCGCGGAGGTGCCGAACATCATGCGCCGCGCCTTCACCCGGCTGAAGAACGGCCGCGGCGGGCCGGTGCTGGTGGAAGTGCCGACCGATATGTGGAATGAGGAACTGCCGGAGCCGCTGGACTACGAGCCGGTCCTCGTCACTCGCTACGGGCCGGATCCGGCCGATGTGAAGCGGGCGGCGGCCATGCTGGCCGCGGCGAAGCGGCCGGTGATCTATGCCGGCACCGGCGTGCACTGGGCGCAGGCCTGGCCGCAGCTTCGGGCGCTGGCGGAACTGCTGGCGGCGCCGGTTACGACCAGCCTTGGCGGCAAGAGCAGCTTCCCGGAGGACCATCCGCTCTCGCTCGGTTCCGGCGGCCTGGCCGTGCCGAAGCCGGTGCGCCACTTCCTGGACAATGCTGATGTGATCTTCGGCATCGGCTGCAGCTTCACCGAGACGAATTTCGGCGTCCGCATGCCGAAGGGGCCGCGCTACATCCATGCGACGCTCGACCCGATGCATCTGAACAAGGATGTGCGGGCGGAGATCGGGCTGATCGGCGATGCGGCGCTGACCCTGGATGCGTTGCTGAACGAATTGTCCGGCCTGGTCGGCGCGCCACGCGACCCGCAGCCCGTGGCAGCGGAGATCAAGGCGCAATACGAGCCCTGGCTGGCGGAGTGGATGCCGAAGCTCACCAGCAATGAGGCGCCGCTCAATCCCTATCGGGTGCTGTGGGACCTGCAGCACACGGTGGACCGGGACAACACCATCATCACCCATGATGCCGGCAGCCCGCGTGACCAGCTCTCGCCCTTCTGGAAGGCCACGACGCCGCTGAGCTATCTGGGCTGGGGCAAGACGACGCAGCTCGGCTACGGGCTGGGCCTGGCGATGGGGGCCAAGCTGGCGGCACCGGAGAAGCTCTGCATCAATGTCTGGGGCGATGCGGCGATCGGCTTCACCGGCATGGATTTCGAGACGGCGGTGCGCGAGCGCATCCCGATCATGTCCATCCTGCTGAACAATTTCTCCATGGCGATCGAGCTGAAGGTCATGCCGATCAGCACGGAGAAGTACCGCAGCACCGACATCTCCGGCGACTACGCCGCCATGGCCCGCGCCTTCGGTGGCTATGGCGAGCGCGTGACGGCGCCGGAGGAGATCGTGCCGGCCATCCGGCGCGGCATCGAGCAGACGCAGAAGGGCGTGCCGGTGCTGCTGGAATTCATCACGTGCAAGGAGACCGCCGTCTCCAGGCTTTGAGTTGGTCCGGAGGGCGGAGCAACCGCCCCGGTATTAGGGAGGAAGAATGGCGACGGTCGATATCCGCGATGTGCGGAAGTCCTTCGGATCGGTCGAGGTGCTGCACGGCGTCAACGTGAATATCGATGACGCCGAATTCGTGGTGCTGGTGGGTCCTTCCGGCTGCGGCAAGTCCACCCTGCTGCGCATGCTGGCGGGGCTGGAGAACATCACCAGCGGCGAGATCGTGATCGGCGGACGCGTGGTGAACAACGTGCCGCCGAAGGACCGGGACATCGCCATGGTGTTCCAGAACTACGCGCTCTACCCGCACATGACCGTCTTCCAGAACATGGCCTTCTCCATGAAGCTGGCCAAGGCGCCGAAGGAGGTCATGGAGCGGGAGGTCCAGCGCGCCGCGAAGATCCTGGGGCTGGAGCAGTTGCTGCACCGCTATCCGCGGCAGCTCTCGGGCGGGCAGCGGCAGCGCGTGGCGATGGGCCGCGCCATCGTGCGCAACCCCCAGGTCTTCCTTTTCGACGAGCCGCTGTCCAACCTGGATGCCAAACTGCGCGTGCAGATGCGCGCTGAGATCAAGGAGCTGCACCAGCGGCTGAAGGTCACGACCGTCTACGTCACCCATGACCAGATCGAGGCCATGACCATGGCCGACAAGATCGTCGTCATGAATGGCGGCAATGTCGAGCAGATCGGCCCGCCGCTGGAGCTCTACGACCGCCCGGCCAATCTCTTCGTCGCAGGGTTCATTGGATCCCCGGCCATGAACATGCTGCCGGGCCGGATCGAGGGCGGCGCCTTCCGCACCCCGGACGGCACCGCCTGGCCGCTGCCAACGAACGGCAAGGCATTGCCCGAGCAGGAAGCAATCTATGGCATCCGGCCGGAGCATCTCCGGCTGGACCCGAATGGAATCCGCGCCACGGTGCAGGTGGTGGAGCCGACCGGTTCGGAAACCCAGGTCCTGATGCGGGTCGGCGAAGCGAACCTGATCGGCGCCTTCCGTGAACGGGTTTCAGCACGCCCCGGGGAGGCGCTGCCCATCTTGCCCGAGCCGGGCCTTGCACATCTCTTCGACAAGGTGACCGGCCAGCGGATCTGACCCTCAGCAACGCCAATCAATGGGAGGAAACAAGATGGCGTATATCCTTACCCGTCGCGGCACCCTAGGCCTCGGCGCCGGTGCGCTGGCCGCAGCGGCGCTGGTGCGGGAGGCCTCGGCCCAGCAAATCCCGACAAGCCCGGCCGAGGCGCCGCGCCTGCCCATCGAGAATGGCGCCTCGCTGCGCGTGCTGCGCCCCGCCCGCTTCGTCGAGCCGGACGAGGTGATCTTCCGCGAGAACACCGCGAAATTCGCCCAGGCGACCGGCGTGCAGGTGCGGGTCGATTTCGTCGGCTGGGAGGACATCCGGCAGCAGACCGCCGTTGCCTCCAACACCGGCGCCGGCCCGGATGTGGTGCTGGGCTGGGCCGAGGACCCGCATATCTACGCCGACAAGCTGATCGAGCTGTCCGACGTCGCCGAGTATCTCGGCAAGAAATACGGCGGCTGGATGTTCCTGGGCGAGAAGTACGGCAAGCGGCACCGCACCAACAACTGGATCGGCATTCCCTTCGGCGGCAGCACCGGGCCGATCGTGTATCGCGAGTCGGCGGTGAAGGAGGCCGGCTTCGAGGGTATCCCGAACGACCATAAGGAGTTCCTCCGCCTCTGCCAGGCGATGAAGAAGAACAACAAGCCGGCAGGCTTCGCGCTGGGCAATGCGGTCGGCGACGGCAATGGCTTCGCCAATTGGCTGATCTGGTCGCATGGCGGCTATCTGGTGGATGAGGACGGGAAGGTCGCGATCAACAGCCCGCAGGCGATCGCCGCCCTGCACTACCTGAAGGAACTGTACCCGACCTTCGTTCCCGGTACCCTGTCCTGGGGCGATCCCAGTAACAATCGCGCCTATGCCGCGAGCGAAGCCTGGATGACGGCGAACGGCGTCTCGCTGTATTTCGCGCTGAAGAACGATCCGGCGACGAGGGCCATCGCCGAGGACACGAACCATGCGCCGATGCCCTTCGGCGTGGTCGGCAAGGCGCCGCAATCGGCGCTGATCCTGAACGCCATGGTGTTCAAGCACAGCCGCTACCCGAACGCCGCCAAGGCCTATCTGCAGTACATGATGGAGGCCGAGCAGTACAACCGGTGGCTGACCGGCTGCCTCGGCTACTGGTCGCACCCGCTGAACGCCTACAGCAAGAGCGCAGTCTGGGATTCCGACCCGAAGCTGGCGGTGTACCGGAATGGCATGAACAACCAGTTCTGGAGCGGCTATAAGGGCCCGATCACCCAGGCCGCCGGCACGGTCGCCGCTGAGTATGTGATGGTGCAGATGTGCGCATCCGTCGCCAGCGGCCAGGCCACGCCGGAAGCCGCAGTGCGCGAGGCGGAGCGCCGCACCCGCCGCTACTACCGCTGAACAAAACGGCAT
>CALGVL010000257.1 GCA_937930165.1 uncultured Acetobacteraceae bacterium | reverse complement strand
CGACGACATCGTCCGCACCGCCTGGAACTGGCACGTCAGCCATCCCCACGGATACGGCGACCGCGGCCAGGACTGACGGGCCTGAGGCGACGCCGCTGCCATCCTGCGCTACAGCACCGGGAGGATTCGGAGGACACAGCGATGAACCTGCACCGCATGCTGCGTGCCCGCGCCGCCGAGGGAAGGCCGGTGACGGTCGGCGTCATCGGCGCCGGCAAATTCGGCTCCATGTTCCTCGCGATGGCGGCGCGCACGCCCGGCCTGCAGGTGGCGGGCATCGCCGATCTCTCCATCCCGCGCGCGCGGGAGGCGCTGGCCAGGGTAGGCTGGCCGGAGGCGCGATACGCCGCCCCCGATCTCGACGCCGCGCTCCGCGACGGCACCACCGCGCTGACCGAGGATGCCATGGCCCTGATGGCCGAGCCGCGCATCGAGGTCATCGTCGAGTGCACTGGCCACCCCGCCGCCGGCATCCGCCATGCGCTGGCCGCCATTGAGCATGGCAAGCACATCGTCATGGTGAATGTGGAGGCCGATGTCCTCGCTGGCCCGCTGCTGGCGGAGCGGGCGCGGGCCGCGGGTGTGGTCTACTCCCTCGCCTATGGCGATCAGCCGGCGCTGGTCTGCGAGCTGGTGGATACGCTCCGCGCCATGGGCTTCCCCATCGTCGCGGCCGGCAAGGGCACGAAATACCTGCCGCATTTCCACGAGAGCACGCCGGCCACCGTCTGGGGCCATTACGGGCTGACGGAGGAACAGGCGCGGCTTGGCGGCATGAACCCGCAGATGTTCAACTCCTTCCTCGACGGGACGAAAAGCGGCATCGAGATGGCGGCGATCGCCAATGCCACCGGATTGCTGCCGCCCCCGGACGGGCTCGCCTTCCCGCCCTGCGGCACGCATGACCTGCCGCTGGTGCTGCGGCCGCGCGAGGAAGGCGGCGTGTTGCACGCGAAGGGCCAGGTGGAGGTGGTCTCCTCCGTCGAGCGCGACGGGCGGCAGGTGGTGGGCGACCTGCGCTGGGGCGTCTATGCGGTGTTCGAGGGCGAGACCGACTACATCCGCCGCTGCTTCGCGGAATACGGCGTGCACACCGATCCCTCCGGTCGCTATGCGGCGCTGTGGCGGCCCTATCACCTGATCGGGCTGGAGCTTGGCGTCTCCGTTGCCTCGGCGGCGCTGCGGCGGGAGCCGACGGGGACGCCGGAGGCCTGGCGCGCCGATGTGGTCGCCACCGCCAAGCGCGACCTCGCCCCCGGCGAGGTGCTGGACGGCGAGGGCGGCGCCATGGTCTGGGGCCGCTGCGTGCCGGCCGAACGTTCCCTTGCCATGGGCGCGCTGCCGATCGGCCTGGCGCATGGCTTCGCCCTGACCCGCGCGGTGAAGCGGGGCGAGACGCTCGGCTGGGCCGATGTCGCCTGGGATCCGGCGGCCGAGTCTGTCCGGATCCGGCGGGAGATGGAGACGGCCGCCCGGCCGGCGAAAGCGGCGGAGTAGCGGGGCGCTGGCGGAGCTTCAGGAGAAGCGCTTGCCGTGGATCGCCGTGCGGAGGGAGAACAGCGGTGGCTCGGGCGGCGGATAGGAGAGGCCGCCGAAGAAGCGATCGGTCTTGGGGCTGAACGGCAATGCGCGACGGGCATCAGTGACCTGACCGGCTTTTTTCGACCGGGCTGGCTGAGAGGATCAGCCCGACTGCGACCGGCACTCGGGCGGTGGCCACAGCAGCGTACCCGCTCCGCTTCTAAGTCTTTGCTGCTCTTGGAAGAAATGGTGCCCAGGGGCGGAATCGAACCACCGACACTGCGATTTTCAGTCGCATGCTCTACCAACTGAGCTACCTGGGCCCATGAGCGCGTCCCGTTTGGCGGGCGCCGGCAGAGGCCGCGGGAAATAGCGGAAGCGCGTCCGCCTGTCCACCCGTTCAGCGGTCGTTTTCTTCGCCCGATCCCTCCGGCGGATCGCCCGGGATCGCATAGTCGCCGGCCAGCCAGCGGCCGAGATCGATCTGCCGGCAGCGGGCCGAGCAGAAGGGGCGGAACCGGTCCTCCGCCGGCTTGCCGCAGACCGGGCAGCGCCGGGCCGGACGGGCAGGGACGGGAGCGGGAGACTTCGGTTCATCCGCCATCGGCGCTCTCCTCGATCACCTCGGCTCCCGGGTGAAGCAGGGGATCCGCGCGAAGGTTCAGTGGGAGCCCGGTCAGCGCCGCAGCGTCCTCCAGGGCGCCGGGCAGGCCATGCAGGGCCGCCAGCACCGAAGGCGCGGCCCGCAGGGCGAGATGCCGGCCCGGCCTTGCCGCGGCCTCCCGCATGGCCCGCCGCAGCGCCGCCAGGCCATGGGTCAGGGGGGAGGGAGGCCAGCCCAGCACCTCATGCAAGGGCGGATGAATCCGCTGCCGCAGGATCTCGAACAGGCCGAGCGGGCCGAGGCCCAGCAATCGCACCAGCGGGTCCGGCGCCAGCGCAGCGCGCAGCGGGGCCGCCAGTGCCTCCCGCCGCTTCGGCTTCATTCCGGCGAGATCCAGCAGGATTGGCCCAGCCAGGTTGCGCAGCCGGATCTGCCGTGCCGCTTCCGCCACCGCCGCCTCATTCACCCGCATCTGCGCCTGGGTATCGCGCGTGCCTGCGGCAGTGCCGGCATCCACGTCCAGCGCGGTCAGCGCCGGGGTGGGATGGATCAGCAGCCGGCCCCCGCCGGGCAGCGGCACATCCGGCCCGGCCAGGGTTTCGAATTCCGCCTCCAGCGCATCGTCGAAGACCGGGCCGTGCTGCAAGGTGACGCGCGCCGGACCCAGGGCGGCGCGCAGCTGGACAGCCAGCGCGGGGCCATCGGTGATCACCGGTGCCCTCGGATGCGCACGGGCCAGGCGGAGCGCGGCGCCGGGGCCGCGGGCCAGCAGCCGTGGCACGCCGGATGGCGCCGCGGCGGCCAGGGCCATTTCCTCAGGCGTCAGCCGGGCGGTCACGCGCGGGCCCTTGCCGCCCTGGGCAGCGCGGGCGACGCGGACGGGCAGGATCTGGCCCTCATGCACGGACTTGCCGATGGGCTGCCGCACCGGCCCGGCCTCGCTTTCCGGCAGGAAGCCGGTTGCCCCATCCGCCAGCGCCAGGAAGGCGCCAGCCATGGCCGGGGCGAGGGCGGTGACGCGGGCACGGTGCAGGTCACCGACGCCATCCGGCCGCGCCGGGCGCTCCACCCAGGCTTCCTCCAGAACATCGTCGCGCAGCAGCGCCACGCGGATCTCGCCCGGGGAGACGCTCGCCAGGATTCTCACGGCCGCAGCCAGCCCACCCCGCGCAGCAACTGCGCCGTCTCGAACAGCGGCAACCCGACGACATTGGAGTGGGAGCCGGAGAGGAAGCGGACGAAGGCCTCGGCCCGGCCCTGGATGGCATAGCCGCCGGCCTTTCCGCGCCATTCGCCGCCAGCGAGGTAATCCTCGATCTGTGCCGGGGTCAGCCGCTGGAAGGTGACGGCGGAGGCCACCAGCCGCTGCAGCCGCTTTCCGCCCGGCGCCAGCAGCACCAGGCCGGTCGTCACCTGATGCCGGCGGCCGGAGAGCAGTTCCAGGCAGCGACGGGCCTCCGCCTCGGTCTCCGGCTTGGGCAGGATGCGGCGGCCGACGCCCACCACCGTGTCCGCGGCCAGCACCAGCGCATCCGGCACGGCGGCGGCAGCAGCAGCAGCCTTCTCGGCAGCCAGGCGGGCGGCGAGCTGGCGAGGCAGCTCCGCCTTGCGCGGGGTTTCGTCGATATCGGTGGGCAGGACGCGGTCCGGGATCACGCCGATCCGGGCCAGCAGGTCGAGTCGCCGCGGGCTGGCCGAAGCCAGCACCAGGGGCAGGCGGCCGCCTGTCATCCGCTCAGGGGGCAGAGGCAGGTCACTTGAAGCGGCCCAGCGCGCAGCGCGTCACTTGAAGCGGAAGGTGATGCGGCCCTTGGTCAGGTCATAGGGCGTCATCTCGACATTCACGCGGTCGCCGGCGAGGACGCGGATGCGGTTCTTGCGCATCTTCCCGCTGGTATGGGCGAGCACCATGTGCTCGTTGTCGAGCTTCACACGGAACATCGCGTTGGGCAGCAGCTCCACGACGGTGCCGCTGAATTCGATCATATCCTCTTTTGACATTTAGCCTCTTGGTGTCAGGCGCGCGGCGCGGGGGATTGACAGGCGGCCGGCAAGATGATCGCGGGCCGGGGGCGGGTCAAGGATGGGGCCCCGGGCCGATCACCGATATGGGATCCGGGGGCGGCCAATTCACCACCTGCGCCGGCCCGGCAGCCTCATGCATCCGGCAGGCGCAGCGCCACGCTGCGGCCATGGGCCTGCAGCCCTTCCGCCTCTGCCAGCGCCACCGCGGCGGGGCCGATGGCGGCCAGGCCCTCGGCGCTGGCCTCCACCCAGGTCGTGCGCTTCAGGAAGTCGAAGACCGAGAGGCCGGAGGCGAAACGGGCGGTGCGGCCGGTGGGCAGCACATGGTTCGGCCCGGCGACGTAATCCCCCAGCGCCTCCGGGCAGAAGCGGCCGAGGAAGGCGGCGCCGGCATGGCGGATGCGGCCGAACAGGCTGGCGGGATCCGCGACCATGATCTGCAGGTGCTCCGGCGCCAGCCGGTTGGTCAGGGTGGCGGCCTCCTCCCAGTTCCGCACCAGGATCACCGCGCCGTGGCGGCGCCAGCTTTCCCCGGCGATGGTGCGTCGGGGCAGATCGCGCAGGGCGGTCTCGACCGCCGCCGCCACCGCATCGGCGAAAGCGGCATCGGTGGTGATCAGGATGGACTGGGCGGATTCGTCATGCTCGGCCTGGGCCAGCAGGTCCATGGCGACATGGCGCGGGTCGTTGGCGGCATCCGCCAGGACCACCACCTCGGAGGGGCCGGCGATGGAATCGATGCCAACCCGGCCGAAAACCTGGCGCTTGGCCTCGGCCACGTAGGCATTGCCGGGGCCGGCGATGCGGTCCACCGGGGCGATGCTCTCCGTGCCCCAGGCCAGGGCCGCCACCGCCTGGGCGCCGCCGATGCGCCAGATCTCGCTCACCCCGGCCCGCCGCGCCGCGGCCAGCACCAGGGGGTTGAGTTGCCCGCCAGGGGCGGGAACGCACATGGCGATCCGTCCCACCCCGGCGACCCGGGCCGGGATGGCATTCATCAGCACGGAGGAGGGATAGGCCGCCTTGCCCCCGGGCACATAGAGCCCGACCGCATCCAGCGCCGTCCAGCGCATGCCGAGCCTCAGCCCGGCCGGGTCCGGCAGCACCAGATCCTTCGGCATCTGCGCCGCGTGGAAGCGCTCGATCCGCTGCGCCGCCAGGTCCAGCGCCGCCAGCAGTTCGGGGGCGATGGAGGTGGTGGCGGCTTCGATCTCCGCCTCGGTCACGCGCAGGGCGGCGGCGCTGGCGGGGGTGAAGCCGTCGAAGCGGGCGGTCAGCTCCAGCAGGGCGGCATCGCCCCGGGCGCGGACCGCGGCGATGATCTCCGCCACCGCGGCATCCACCTTCGCCGTCGTCTCCCGCGCCATGTCCAGCAGGGCACGGAAGCCAGTCTCGAAATCGGGATCGGAGGTGGAGAGGCGTCTCATGGCGTGGCGGCCAGGGCGGCGCGGAAACGCGCGATCCAGGCGCCGATCACCTCCGGCCGGGTCTTCAGCGCCGTGCGGTTGACGATGAGGCGGGAGGTAACCTTGGCGATGGTCTCCGTCT
>CALGVL010000256.1 GCA_937930165.1 uncultured Acetobacteraceae bacterium | reverse complement strand
GGCTTTCACGCGCCGGCCCCTGCCCTTGCCGCGCCGGCTCTGGCCACTGGCCGCGGCGCTGCTGCTGCTGTTCGGCTTTGCGGTGACGCACCGGGTTTCGATCGCCGGCCATGCCTGGCTGCTGTTCGAGCCGCCCGCCCGCTTCCTGTCCCTCGCCGGGGCGCTGCGCAATTCCGAGCGCATGGCCTGGCCCCTCGCCTATGCGCTGATGGTCGGCGCCATTGCCGCCTGCGCCCGTGGCTGGGGGCCGCGCCGGACCGGCTGGCTGCTGCTCGCCTTGCTGGCGCTGCAATGGGTGGACCTCCGCCCGGGCATCGCGAAGCGCCACAGCTTCGTCGCCGGCGCGCCGAGCGGCGTGCCGCAGCGGCTCTTCGATCCCTTCTGGGTCGAGGCGGTGCGGCACTACAGCCGGATCCGCGCCGTGCCCGCGGCGAATATGGGGGAGGGTTGGGAATCCATCGCCCGCCTCGCCGCCCAGGCAGGTTTGCCGACGGATTCCGTCTACATGGCCCGCGTGGACGAGACGGCGGTCAAGGCGCTGCGCGCAAAGACGGCGGCGGTCCTGGCCGCCGGCGCCTATGAGCCGGGCACGCTCTATGTGCTGCGGGACGCAGAAAGCCTGGCCCTGGCGCAGGCCTCGCACGACCCGGCGCAGGACCTGATCCTGCAGGCGGATGGGTATTGGGTGCTGGCGCCGGGCTGGTTCCTGCGACAGGCGGCCCCGCACTGACGCGGGATGGCTTCAGCCGAGCCGGCGCGCGGCCTCTCGCCGGCGCCGCGGCGGGCGGTCGCCATGGCCGAGCTCCAGCCGCCGCTGCCGCGCGGTCCAGTCGTAGCGCGCATCCCCCTCCAGCAGATGCAGGTGGTCGGAGATGCGGTTGCGCTCCAGCCAGGCGAGGGTCGCCTCCAGCTCGGCCAGGGACATCACCGCACGGCCCTTGCCCATCACCCGCTTGAGCGCGGCCGAATAGGCATGGTGCGCCCCGGCGCCCTTCGGGATGCGCAGCATTCCCTCATCCTCCACCACCTGCGCCGCGACCATCTGCCCGACCCGCCGCCGCAACTCCCGCTCCCGCAGCGAGGGGATGCCGAGCAGGTCGGGCTGACGGATCAGCACCTGCTCCGTCCGCGCCGCGGCGAAGTCCGGTCCGGGGGCCAGGCGCTCCCAGCGCAGCGCGGTGGCGTTGGAGGCAAGCGGCACGATCGGATCGGCGCGTTCCCGCCCGTCATCGAAGGGAAGCTCGCCCTGGCGGCGGATCCTGCGGCTGCGCGCCAGGGTGCCCTGCTCGCGCTCGATCCGCTCGCGGAAGCGGCGGAATAGGAAATCGTCCGGGTGCAGCACCAGGGCCGACTGGTCCTGATAGGAGCCGGCAGCCGGATCGACGCGGGTGGCGCGGGCGATCATCTGCTCCAGCCAGGCGCGGGAGCGGATATGCGTCAGCGCGGCGCAGACCGCGACCGAGGGCGCGTCCAGCCCCTCATAGGCCATGGCGCAGGTGACGAGGATCGAGGGCTCCGGCCGCAGCCGGAAGGCAGCCAGGGTCTCGGGCGCATCGCGGGCATCGGAGGTGGCGATGCGGACCGTGCGCTCGGCCTGCGCCCGCGGCAGCCAGCTGCGCAGCCAGCCGAGATACTTGCGCGCATTCTCCTGATCAGGCGCCACGACCAGCAGCTTGCCGAGGCCCATGCCATCCTCGCCCGGCGGGATGTCGAGCGCCGCACGCCGGCGGGTGCGGAGATCGCGGGTCGCCTCGAAGGCGCGGCGCAGCAGATCGCGGGCGAAGCCGGTGCGGAGCGCGGTGAACAGCGCCGGCCGGGCCACCTCCGGCCCGCCGGAGATCCGGTGCGGGCCGAGCCGGCGCCGCTCCTCGTCCAGCCATTCGGCCTCGCCGTCCAGGGCGCCGAAATCCACGGGCAGCACCGCCTTCTCGGCCAGGGCCTGAGCGCGGCTGTAGCCCACCACGGCCCAGCCGGGCGCCTCCAGATCCACCTCGCGCGTGTTCGCAGCCTGACCGCGCCGGTAGGGCAGCCAGAGGATCGCCCGCCCATCTGCCCGCTCCAGCGTGCCGGAGAGCAGCAGCCGCACCCGCGCGACCTCCAGAAGGGGCAGGATGGCGCGCGACCAGCTGGCCTCGTCATCCGGCGCCAGGGGGTCGATCTCGGCCAGCGAGGGCAGGTGATGCACCTCGTCCACCACCACGAGGTAGCGGTGGCGGCGATGCTCCGCGAGGTGCAAATCCGGCTGGGCGGCGATGCCCTGATAGGTGGTGACGTAGCCCTGCAACCCACGGCAAGGATCGGGCGCGTTCTCGGCGGCGCGGACCGAGAGGCCGTGACCCAGCGCCGCGCGCCAGGCCGGGTCGGCGAAGGCTTCCTCGGCCTGCAGGCGCAGGCTGTCGCGCGGCACGATCCAGCAGATGCGGTCCACCACGCCCGCCTCGATCAGCCGGGCCGCGGCGATCACCGGCAGCAGCGACTTGCCGCCGCCCGGCGTGACCGCGGCCAGGATGTCGGCCAGATCCGTCTGCCCCGAGGCGATGGCTGACACGATGCCGGCCAGGAGGCGCTGATGCGTGCGGAGCGGGCGGTGCATGAAATGCTGCAGCCTCCGTCGCCGGTGGGGAACCGCAGCCTAGCCGTGCCCGGATTCCGCTGTGAATCCCGAGTCGTCGGGGTTGGAGCGCGCGGTCGGCCGCGGCGGAGACCGGCATCCCGCGGCTGCCCGCCGGATCCTCACGGCCCGGCGAGGCTCGCAGGACAGTGCATTCACGAACTCGCTATGGCGGTGCAGGGCAGCCATGCCGCTCCTCCACCATAGAGTTACTATCGATTGGTCTCCTGCGGCCTCTGCGGCTAGAACTCGCGACCATGCTGCGGTGTACGGCCGGGCATGGGCCCTCTGCCGCGCTGGCATCCCAGTATTGATCCCGAAAGGACAAGACCGCGAGCATCATGACCCGCCTGTCCCGCCGCACGATCTGGGCGCTGGCGCTGTCGGCCTGGGCTGGCTGCGCCGGCGCCGCCTGGCTGACCGCGGAACGTCATGCCAGCCGCACGCAGCGGGAAGCGGAGGCCGCGGCGCTCGCCCGCGCCGAGGTGGCCGCCGAAGCGATCGAGCAGAGCCTGCTGCGCACCTTGGAGGCCGTGCAGAGCCTGCACGATATGGCACAGTCCCGCCTGCGGCTGCTCCAGGCCGGCTATCGGGGCGGCGCCGTGGCGCTCGAGGCGCAGCTTGCCGCCGTCGCCCGGAACGGCAGGTTCGGCGTGCTCCAGGTTGCGCTCATCGGCCCGGATGGCTGGCTCACCTGGTCATCGGTGCCGGAGTGGCGGAGCGTCTATCTTGGCGACCGCGAGCATTTCCACGTGCACCGCGAGGGCCGCCGGACGCTGTTCGTGAGCGCGCCGCTGATCGGCCGCGCCTCGCGCCAATGGAGCCTGCAGTTCACGCGCCCGCTCCTGGACCGGGAAGGCGCCTTCGCTGGGGTTGCCGTCGTCTCCATCGACCCGGTCGAGCTCTCGCGCCAACTCGGCGATATGCGCTTCGGCGTGGACGGAGACGCAACCGTCCTGCGGCGCGATGGCATCATCCTCGCCCGCAGCTGGGCTGCGGAACAGGCGCTGGGCCAGGCCCTGCCGCCGGAGCATCGGATGATGGCCGCGTTCGAAGCCGCCCCCGCCGGACAGCTGCGGATACCACGCAGCGTCTTCGACGGGCGCCCGAAGCTGGTCGGCTACCGCGTCCTCGCCGATGCGCCGCTGGCCGTCGCCGTCAACCTTGATGCCGAGCGGGAGCTGGCGCCGATCTCCTTCCTGCGCCCCGCCCTCCGGACCGCGGCCGCGGCAATCGCCTTCCTGGCCCTGGCTGTCCTGGGCCTGGCACTGCTATGGCTGGAGCGGCGGCAGGCACAGACCGATCTCGAGGAGGCGCGGCGCGAACGCGAGGCGGCACTGGAGCGCCTGGCCCAGGCCCAGCGGATGGAGGCGCTCGGGCGGCTGGCGGGCGGCGTGGCGCATGATTTCAACAATGTCCTGCAAGCCGTGCTCGGCGGCGCCAGGGTGATCCAGCGCCGCCCCGGCGACGCCAAGGCGGTGCAGCGCCTCGCCGGCATGGTGGCGGAGGCGGCGGAGCGGGGCGCCTCGGTCACGCGCCGGCTGCTTGCCTTCGCGCGGCGCGGTGAGTTGCGCGTCGAGCCGGTAGAGATTGGCCCGCTCCTCACCGGCCTGCACGAGGTGCTCACTCATACGCTCGGTGCAAATATCCGGGTACGGATCGAGGCCGATCCGGCGCTGCCGGTGATCCTCACCGATCGCGGGCAGCTCGAAACCGTGCTGGTGAACCTGGCAGTCAATGCCCGCGATGCGATGGCGCCGCATGGCGGCGGCGACCTCACCTTGTCGGCAGCGCTTGAGGAGGTTCCGGCCGGGGCGGAGCACCCCGCTGCCCTCCCGCCCGGCACCTATCTCCGCCTGGCGGTCGCCGATACGGGCGCGGGCATGGATGCGGCGACCCTGGCGCGCGCGGGCGAGCCTTTCTTCACGACCAAGCTCAAGGGCGAGGGGACGGGCCTTGGCCTCGCTATGGCCAAGGGCTTCGCCGAGCAGTCGGGCGGCGCCCTCGACATCCAGAGCGAGCCTGGCCAGGGGACGGTCGTGACGCTCTGGCTACCGCACACCGGCGAGGAGGTCCCTGCCGAGACCGGCACGATCCGGACGGCGCCCGCCGCCCCGCGGCCGGATAAGCTGGGTGGGCGCATCCTGGTGGTGGATGACGAGCCGCAGGTGCGCACGCTCCTGGCCGCTGCGCTGCGCGAGCACGGCCATGAGGTCGAGGAGACGCATGACGGCCCGACGGCGCTGGCGCGGCTCGACAGGCCCGGCATCGATCTCCTGGTGACCGACCTGGCAATGCCTAGCATGGATGGGCTGGAGCTGCTGCGCAAGGCGCGGAAGCGCCAGGCCGGACTGCCAGGGCTGCTCGTGACCGGCTATGCCGGGGACGCGGATGCCGGGGAATTCGCGGCGGCGGTCGGGGACGGGCCGCTGATGCTGCTGCGCAAGCCGGTGGATCCCGAGGAACTTGCCGACCGCGTTGCCGCGCTGCTGCACATCGCCAGCGCCGACGCCTGAGCGGCCCGATCGGCGGAGAGGTTTGCGGCACCGCCGCCGGCGTCCGGCGCAGGACGGCATGCTCCACCCAGGGCACCCGGAACCGGAACGGGCCATCGCAGTTGGATTGCCAGGGCCGGGACGCCGCATGGCAGGACCGGGCGGTGCTGCGCATGAGGATCTTCGGATGGATCTGTGGCGGACTGCTGGCGGCGACCACTGCCATTGCCCTCGCGACCATCGGAAGCGAATGGCATGCGGGCCGCCCCCTGCCCGGGGCCGCCGCCCCCGTCACGCCGGAGGAGGCAGCGATGCGGGCGGTGCGCGCGCGGCTGCGGAACCGTGATGCCGTGGAGTTCCCCGATCTGCGCGTCTTCCGCTTCGGCCCGGAAGATGAGCGCGCGGTCTGCGGGCGCATCCAGCCGGCCCCGGATGCGCCCGACGCCCCGGCGGATTTCGTCGTGCGCATCCTCCTGCCGCGGCCGGCGGGAAACGGCGCGCGGGTGATGACCATCCTGGAGGAGGGGCCGGGCATCCCGCGCTTCAGCGAGGAGGCGTGGCGCCGTTACTGCCGCGATGCCGCCGATCCGGTGGCGCCCTGGCCCGCGCCGCCGGGCGGAGCCCATGCCGCAGGCCCGGCCGGGCCGGATGAAGCGGCCACCGGTT
Source organism: uncultured Acetobacteraceae bacterium (assembly GCA_937930165.1). GTDB lineage: Bacteria > Pseudomonadota > Alphaproteobacteria > Acetobacterales > Acetobacteraceae > CALGVL01. Next base: position 14,366 of record CALGVL010000256.1, on the reverse strand, counting down.
CCGGCACGCCAGCCGCCGCGGCGGCCGGTGGCAGGCCTGCCCCGCCGATGGTCGTGGTGCGCTCCCCCGCGAATCTGCGGGCGGGTCCGGGCGGCTGGGCCACCGTGCTGCGGACGGCGCCGCGCGGCGAGGCGTTCCGGGTCCATGGCCATGCGCCTGGCGGCTGGGTGCAGGTGGGCGACATGGAGCGGCCGCGCGGCTGGGTGCATTCCAGCCTGCTCGACGAGGTCCGGCCGTAGCGCGGCCGGCCTCAGCCCCGGCCTGCCTCGCCGATCAGGTGCAGCACCAATTCCCGATGGTGCGGCCTGGTCCGGTGCTCCCAGAGATAGATGCCCTGCCAGGTGCCGAGCACGGGCCGCCCCTCCTGCACCGGGATGGAGAGCTGGGTCTGGGTGAGCGCGGCGCGGATATGCGCCGGCATGTCGTCGGGCCCTTCCGCATCGTGCCGGTAGCGGCCGCCGCCCTCGGGCACGAGGCGGTGGAAGAAATCTTCCAGATCCGCGCGGACATCCGGGGAGGCATTCTCCTGCACCAGGAGCGAGGCGGAGGTGTGCCGGCACCAGATGGTCAGCAGCCCGGTCCGGATCCCCTGGCCCGCGACCCATCCGGCGACCTGGCCGGTGATCTCGACGAGGCCCCTTCCACGGGTTTCGATGCCGATGCGATGCAGCCGCTGTTCCATGCGCGCCTCCCCTCGCCGGCCAGGACGGTTCAGAGCGGCCGGGCCGGCACCCCGCCCACCACCGCGCCTGGCGGCACGTCCTCCGTCACCGCCGCGCCGGTGCCCACCACCGCCCCCTCGCCCAGCATGACATAGGGCTTGCAGGCGGCGCCGGCACCGACCAGGGCAAGGGCGCCGACGCGCACGCCCCCGGGCAGGACCGCGCCGGGGCCGATATGCGCGGCCTCTCCCACTGTCACGTCATGTTCGACGATGGCGCCGGTATTCACCAGGGCGAGGCGCGCGATGCGCGCCCCCGCCCCCAGGACCGCACGCGGCATCACCACCGCCCCCGCCTCCACTGCCGCGCTGCCGGCCCGGATGACGGAGGGATGGACCAGCGCCGGCAGGGCGAAGCCTAGCGCCTCCAGCCGCCTCGCCGCCGCCTGCCGGGCCGCGTTGTCGCCGATGGCGATGCAGGCGAGCCGCACCCCCTCGGCCAGCAGCGAGGGCAGCACGGCCTCGGTCCCCAGCACCGGCACCCCGAGCACCGGCCCGGCCGGCGGCCTGGCATCGACCAGGCCCGCGATCTCCAGCCCGCCGATGCCGCGCGCCAATTCGATCACCGCCCGGCCATGCCCGCCGGCGCCAAGAATCACGAGCCGCTGCGCCATGCTCCCCCTCTCCCCGCGCCGATGCTGCCGGAGCGGCGGCGGCGCGTCACCCCTGCCGGAGCAGAACCCGCCGGCAGGCCGGGCGTTGATCCGCGACCATGCCAGCGGCGAACCGATCTCCCCTTGCCCGAGAGCGGGCGAAGGCGACCTCAACCGCAGGCCGGAGGCTGCGGAATGGCGGCGAGCCGGCGGAGGCGCCGCGCCGGCGCAGCACCCGGCCGGCGATGCTGACCCATCCGGACAAGTTGCTCTGGCCGGAGGACGGCATCACCAAGCAGGATCTGGCGGATTACCTGGCCGCCGTGGCGGAGCGCCTGCTGCCGCAACTTGCCGGCCGGCCGCTGACCCTGGTGCGGGCGCCGCGCGGCCTCTCCGGCTCCCGCTTCGTGCAGCGCCACCCGGCCCCGGTCTTCGGCGCCGCGGTCCAGCCCCTGCCCCTGCCAGGCGAGGCGCGGCCCTATCTGACCGTGACGGATGCCGCGGGGCTGCGCGCCCTCGCCCAGGCCGACGTGCTGGAGATCCATCCGGGCGGCAGCCTGGCCCGCGACTTCGAGCGTCCGGACCGGCTCATCCTCGATCTCGACCCTGCCCCCGGCCTGCCCTTCATCGAGGTGATCACCGCGGCGCAGGAGCTGCGCGGCCAGCTGGAGGCGCTGGGCCTCAGCCCCTTCTGCCGCACGACCGGCGGCAAGGGGCTGCATCTGGTAGTGCCGCTGACACCCCGGGCCGCCTGGCCGGAGGTGAAGGCCCTGGCCCGCGCGGTCTGCGAGACCACCGCCGCCGACCAGCCCGGCCGCTTCACCACCAGCCCGGTGCGGGAGGTGCGGGAAGGGCGCATCTTCCTCGACTACCTGCGGAACGACCGGCTGGCCACCGCCATCGCCGGCTGGTCGCCCCGTGCCCGGCCGGGGGCGACCGTCGCCATGCCGCTGGACTGGAAGGAGGTCGCCCCGGGGCTGGACCCACATGCCTTTACCATCCGCAGCGCCCCCACCCGCCTGCGCCGGGCCGATCCCTGGGAAGGGTTCGCGGCGACGGCGAAGCCGCTTGGCAGGTCCATCCTGGCGCGTCTCGGGCTCTGACCGTCCCGCGGATTGGCGAAGCCGCCCTCGCAACCGATATTCGCCTTGACGAATCCAGGCTCCGGAGCGGACAGCAAGGTATGGCGACCAGCGAATGGGAGATCCCGCCCGAGCTTCGGCCCGACCCGGCCGAGCAGGACTTCGACCTGGAGGAGGCGCTGCGCTCGGTGGTGGGGGTGAAGGCGATGGTCCCGGCGGATGCCTTCAGCGCCCAGACCCTCGGGACGGAGCGGACCGGCAGCGGCGTGGTCATCCGGCCGGACGGGTTGATCGCGACCATTGGCTATATCGTGACCGAGGCCGAGACGATCTGGCTCACTACCCATGACGGCCGCGCCATTCCCGGCCATGCCCTGGCCTATGATTTCGAGACAGGCTTCGGCCTGATCCAGGCGCTCGGCCGTCTGAACCTTCCCGCCATGGCGCTGGAGACGGGAGAGGCACCGCAGCCCGGCGACAAGGCCGTGCTGGCCAGCGCCGGTGGCCGCCGGCATGCGCTGCGCTGCACCGTGGCGGCGCGGCAGGAATTCGCCGGCTATTGGGAATACCTGCTGGAGGACGCGATCTTCACTGTGCCGGCGCATCCCTCCTGGGGCGGGGCGGGGCTGATCGGCGGCTCGCCGGAGGGGGAGGCCAGGCTGCTCGGCATCGGCTCCCTGGTGATGCAGCAGCAGGACAGCAAGGGAAGGCGGGTGGACCTGAACATGGTGGTGCCGGCCAGCCTCCTGCTGCCGCCGGTGCTCGACGACCTGCTGGCCTATGGCCGGCCGAACCGGCCGGCGCGGCCCTGGCTCGGCCTCTATGCGACCGAGGATGAGGCGGGTGTGGTGGTCGGTTCCACGGCCCGGGGCGGGCCGGCGCAGAAGGCCGGGCTGCAGGAAGGGGACCGGGTGCTGGCCGTGGGCGGCACGCGCATCGCCGACCTGGCCGGGCTGTGGCGGGCGGTCTGGGCCTGCGGCGATGCCGGGACGAAGGTGCGGCTGACCATCGTGCGCGACGCGCAGCCACGCGACATGGTGCTCAAATCGGCCGATCGCCGCTCCTTCCTGAAGGCGCCGCGGCTGCACTGAGAGCCGGCGAGCGCCTCCCCCCCCGATTGCGCGGGGCTGCGGCACGAACGGCTGAACCGGAGGGGGATGCAAGTTGCCCCGCCTGTGGCAGAGTAGCGCCACTAGTCGAGACGCGGGGGGAGAGGAATGACGGACAGCAGCTACAATGTCGGTGACCTGGTGGCGGAATTCCTCTCGCGCATTGGGGTCACCACCTGCTTCGGCATCGTCTCCGTCCACAACATCCCGATGCTGGACGGCATCGGGCGGCGCAACGCCATCCGCTACGTCATGGCACGGAACGAGATGGGCGGTGCGCATATGGCGGATGCCTATGCGCGCGTCTCCGGGCATCTCGGCGTGATCTTCTCCTCCACCGGGCCGGGCGCGGCGAATACCGTGCCGGGGCTGGTGGAGGCGCAATTCGCCGGCAGCCCGGTGCTGCACATCACCGGCCAGACGGCCACGAAATTCATCGACCGCGACATGGGCACGGTGCATGACCTGCCGGGTCAGACCGCCATGCTGGCGGCGGTGAGCAAGGCCGCCTTCCGCATCCGCTCGGCGCAGGAGGCACTGGGGGTGCTGACCCGCGCCGCGACCCTCGCCCTGACGCCACCCATGGGGCCGGTGAGCGTGGAGGTTCCGATCGATATCCAGCGCACCGCCATCCCACGCCCGGCGCAGCTCGACAGGCTGGTCCTGCCGGTGCCGCCGCCCCTGCCGCCCTCCGAGGCGGAACTGGAGGAGGCGGTGGAGATCCTGGCGCGGGCGAAGCGACCGATGCTCTGGCTCGGCAACGGCGCCAAGGCGGCGGGGGCGGCGGCGATGCGGCTGCTGGATCTCGGCTTCGGCGCGGTCACCTCATGGAACGGGCGGGGCATCATCCCCGAGGACCATCCGATGACCTTCGGCGGCCTGCACGGCAATGGCGCGCCGCGCATTCAGGAGTTCTACCGGAGCGTGGATGCGATGCTCGTCGTCGGCAGCAAGCTGCGCGGGCACGAGACGATGGATTTCTCGCTGAAACTGCCGGACAGGCTGGTGCATGTGGATGTGGACCCGCGCGCCAATGGCCGCACCTATCCGAATGCCGCCTTCGTCTGCGGCGATGCCGGGCTGGTGATGGAGGCGCTGGCGCAGCGCCTCAAGGGCCGCATGAAGGTGGATCCCGGCTTCGCGGCGGAATTCCAGGAGACGCGCAAGCTGGCCACCGACGAGTATCGCGCCACGCTTGGCCCCTATGCCGATTTCCCGGCGGAGCTGCGCCGGGCGCTGCCGCGCGATGTGCTCTGGGTGCGCGACGTCACCATCAGCAACAGCAGCTGGGGCAACCGCATCTTCCCCGTCTATGGTCCGCGCGACGCGGTGCATCCGGTCAGCGCCGCGATCGGACCGGGCCTGCCCATGGGCATCGGCGCGGCGCTGGCAGGCGGTGGGCGGAAGGCCATCGCCATGGTCGGCGATGGCGGCTTCGCGCTGAACCAGACGGAACTCTGGACCGCGGTGCAGGAGCGTGCCGAGCTGGTGGTGATGGTAATGAACGACCGCGGCTATGGCGTCATCAAGCACATCCAGGGCGCCTTGCAGGATGGCCGCATGTTCTTCGGAGACCTGCAGGGGCCGGATTTCCAGAAGCTCGCCGCGGTGGCCGGGCTGCCCGCCTTCCGCGTGTCCGCCACCGAGGAGCTTGCCGATACCGTGGCGAAGGCGGTGGCGACGCCCGGCCCGTCCCTGGTCGAGGTGGACATGACCGCGATCGGCGCCTTCCCGCCCTATGCGCCCTACAACAGCATGGGCATCTATGCGCGGAAGGCGGCGGGCTAGCGCCGCCTCCCGCCGAAGAAGCCGCCGCCGCGCCGCTCGCCCTCCCGGTCCAGGCGGTTCATCTCGCTGGCGGCCAGGGCGGTGGCGTTGTTGGCACGTGGCAGTAGCGGCAGCGCCGCCAGGCGCTGCAAGGTCGCCGCTCCGCCCGCGGGGAAGATTGGCGGGGAGAGGATGCGCTCGGCCGCCGCGGTATCGCCGGCGCGGAGCGCGCGGGCTGCGGCGTAGAGCGCGTCGATGACGGCCTGCGGTGGCGCCTGCGGGGCGATGCCGATGGCACCGCGCACCTCTGGCAGCCCTTGGGCGAATTCGGTGGAAACGAGGGGTGAGAAGCCCGCCCAGCGCGGGCCGGTGCGGAGTTCGATTGCCAGGTATTCGTAATTGGCCACCGCCTGTGCGGCCTCCGCCGGCTGGCCGGCGACGCTGCCCGGACTGCCGAAGACATAGGCGGTATTGATGATCGCCGCCCGGGTCGGATCACCCGCGCCCTGCACCGCATCCGGCGGCAGGGAGACGGAAGGCAGCGGCGGGCCAGGCGGCGTGCAGCCGGACAGCAACAGAACCAGAATGCCCCCAAGGCCCAGGCTCCTCCTGGAGAGGCTTGGAGCAGCCATGCTTCACCCCCTCTGCATTCTCGGTCGGCCTTTGCGGCCGCGGTGGAACCAGAATTACAGAACGGGATGCGGAAGGGAACCGGTCCCGTCACCATGGCGCGATCCCAGGCGAGTCCTGGACCGCGCCTCAGCCGCCGTCACGGAGCAGGTCGCTGATGACGCGCTCCAGATGCTTCAGCGTGTTGCAGACGGCGGTGATGCGGCAATGCGGCGCATAGCGCAGCATGTCGGAATCGCCGGTACCCCAGATGGTCCGGTATTCCGGATTCAGCCAGATGATCTGCTTCGACCGGTCCGCCATGCGCTTCAGGATGTCCACCCGCGGATCGGTGCGGTTGCCGCGGCCGTCGCCGAGGATGATGACGGTGGTGCGGCTGTCCAGAATCTGCATCCAGCCGCGCTCGAAATCGGCGAGGGAATTGCCGTAATTGGAGGAGCCGAAGCCGATCCTGTCCATGATCTGCGGGATCGCCTTCTCGACCGGTTCCCGTTCCAGGATCTCGCTCACCTCGATCAGTTCGCCGGCGAAGGCGAAGGCGCGCAGGCCGGACAGCGCCTCCTTCAGCGAATAGAGAAAGAGCAGCAGGAATTGCGCCAGCGCCGCGACCGAGCCGCTGACATCGCATAGTACCACCAGCTTCGGCTTCTCAATCCGCTGCTGCTTCCAGACGGTGAGGAAGGGCGTGCCGCCCCAGCCCATGTTGCGCCGGAGCGTGCGGCGGGTATCGAGCTGGCCGCGGCGGTCGCGCTTGCGGTTGCGGCCGTATTGTGTCGCCAGCCGCCGCGCCATGGCGCGCACCAGGATCCGCATGCGGTCCTGGTCGCGGCGGCTGATGGTGGTCAGGCGCGTCTGCTGCAGGCGCTGTTCGCGGTAGCGCTCGTTCTCCCCCTCGGCGAAGAGCTGCAGGTGCTGCCGGACGAAATCCTTCACCTGTTCCCGCAGCCAGTCGCGCCCCTGGCGCAGCCGGGTGGCGGCTGGGGCATCGCCGAGCTGCGCGATCTCCCGCTCCAGCTCCTGCAGCCCCATGCGCTCCAGGATCCGGCGGGTGAAGAGGTTGACCTGGGTGAAGAGGGCGATGTTGGACAGGCCGGCTTCCGCTGCCGCCTGCTCCATTGCCGTCGCCAGGCCCGGCTGGTCGCCTTCCAGCAGCATGCGGGCCAGCGCACCGCCCCCGCCGCCGCCCGCCGCCTCACCGGGAAGGGAGACGGACGGTGCGGACGGCGCGGCGCCAGGCCCGACCGGTCCTTCCGTGCGGAAGCTGTCGCGGCGGAAGAAGCGGTCGAAGCATTCCTCGAATTGTCGCTTTTCCTCGACCGTCTTAGCCAGCACCAGGGAGAGCGTGTCGCGCAGCCTCTCCCGCTCCGTGAAGCCCACCACCTCCACAGCTCGCACCGCATCGATGCTCTCGGCCGGGGAGATGCGCAGGCCGGCGCTGCGGGCGGCACGGAGGAAATCGAGGAGCGGGCCCTGCATGGCGGGCCTAGCCGACCGGCTCGGCCTCGCGCCGGGCCTTCTGCAGCATGGCGGCGAGCTGAGGCTCGGCCGTCTCGATGTCGCTCTCGAATTTCAGCAGCACGTTCAGCGTGTTCCGCACCAGGTCGGCATCCAGCGCATGGGCGTGCAGCAGGACCAGCACGCGGGCCCAGTCGATGGTCTCGCTGACCGAGGGCAGCTTCTTCAGGTCCAGCTCGCGCAATTGCTGCACGAAGGAGACCAGTTGCCGCCGCAGCCCGGCCTCGATCCCCGGGACGCGAGTGGCGACGATGCGTCCCTCCAGCTTCGCATCCGGCAAGCCGATATGCAGGTGCAGGCAGCGCCGCTTCAGTGCATCGCCCAGGTCGCGCATGCTGTTGGAGGTCAGCAGCACGATGGGCGGCACCACGGCCTGCACCGTGCCGATCTCCGGGATGGTCACCTGGTAGTCGGACAGGATCTCCAGCAGGAAGGCCTCGAATTCCTGGTCGGCCTTGTCCACCTCATCCACCAGCAGGACCGCGCCGCGAGGCTCCCGCAGGGCGCGCAGCAGCGGCCGCGGCTCCAGGAAATGCTCGGAGAAGAAAAGGTCGCCGAAGCCGTGCAGGCGGGCCAGCGCCGCCTCCAGCCCCGGCTCCTCCCCCAGCGCGGTGCCCAGCTTGTCCTTCAGGATCTGGGTGTAGAGGAGCTGTTTGCCGTATTTCCACTCATAGAGGGCCTTGGACTCGTCCAGACCCTCATAGCACTGCATCCGCACCAGCGGGATGCCGAGCCAGGCGGAGACGGCCTTGGCCAGCTCCGTCTTGCCGACGCCGGCCGGGCCTTCCACCAGGATCGGCTTGCGCAGGTGGTGCGCCAGATAGACTGCGGTGGCGATCGGCCGGCTGGCGATATAGCCGACGCCCTCCAGCCCGCGCTCCGTCGCCTCGATGGAGTGGAGCAATTCGTGGAAGGCGGCGCTCATGCGGCTGTTGCGCCCGATCGCATTCCGGAACCTCCTGGCAATCGCCCGGTCATAGACCCGCGCGGTCGGGCTGCCAAATCAGCCGCGGCCCATGGCGTGGAATTCGCGGTTCGGGCGCAGCTCCGTCGCATTCGCCAGCCGGTTGGACATGGAGAAGAAGGCGCTGATGGAGGCGATGTCCCAGATCTCCTCCTCGGTGAAGCCGGCATCGCGCAGGGCCTGGCGGTCCGCCTCGGTCACCAGATGCGCCTCCTGCGACACTTTCAGGGCGAAGGCAAGCATCGCCTTCTGCCGCGGGGGGAGGTCCGCCTTGCGCCAATTGGCCGCCACCAGTTCGGAGATGGTCGGGTCCTTGGCCCGGATGCGCAGGATGGCGCCATGCGCCACCACGCAATACTGGCACTGGTTGGCGCTGCTGATCGCGACCACGATCATCTCCCGCTCCGCCGCGGTCAGACCCTCGCGCTTGTCCATCAGCGCGTCGTGATAGGCCATGAAGGCGCGGAATTCCTCCGGCCGGCGGGCCAGCAGCAGGAAGACATTGGGGATGAACCCGGCCTTCTCCTGCACCGCCAGCATGCGGGTGCGGATGTCCTCCGGCACCTCGTCGAGGCTCGGGATCGGGAAGCAGCTAACCTCTTGTCTCGTTTCCGGCATGTTGGCGGATCTCCAAAGGAAGGGTCTGCGACCCTCTGGCGCCGCTCCGCGGTCAAGGTCAATATCCCCTTCTGGAAATGGCCCGCGGCGCCCAGATCGCGGCCGACAGGAGGGAGTCCAGGAGTGCAGCTATCCGACCGGGTGACCGGCGCGGTTCTTGTCGTCCTCGGCGGGGTGGCGGCCTATGCCGGCTCCCGCCTGCCGGCGGTGCCGGGGCAGGATGTGGGACCGGCCGCCTTTCCCATGCTCATCGGCATCGGCCTTGTCATCTGCGGCGTGCTGATCGCGCTCGGCATCGGCCGCAGCTTCGAGGTGGCGGAGGCCGAGGCCCCCGCCGGCCAGGGATCACGGCGCCTCGCCGGGCTGCGGGCGCTGATCCCGCCGGCTCTGCTGCTCTTCTACGTCCTTGCCGCGGACCGACTCGGCTTCCTGCCGACGGCGGCGGTGATCGTGCTGGTCATGGCGCTCGCACTCGGGGCCAGGCTGCGCCTCGCGGTGCCGCTGGCGGTCGTTGCCCCGGTCCTCATCCATCTCGCCTTCTACAAGCTTCTGCGGGTGCCCCTGCCCGCCGGGTTGCTGCCGGTGCCGTGGTGACATGACCGAAATGCTCGAAGCCTTCCGGCTGGTCGCGGCCCCGGATGTCCCGATCGCGATCCTGGCCTCCGCCATCTATGGGCTGGTCGTGGGGTCGCTGCCCGGCCTTTCCGCCACCATGGCGACGGCGCTGCTGGTGCCCGTCACCTTCTATCTTTCGCCGATCGCGGCGGTGGCGACGATCATCACCGCCTCCGCCATGGCGATCTTCTCCGGCGACATCCCGGGCTGCCTGCTGCGCATCCCCGGCACGCCGGCCAGCGCCGCCTATACCAACGAGGCCTATGCGATGACACGCAAGGGCCAGGCGGAACTGGCGCTGGGCGCCGGCCTCTGGTTCAGCGCCATCGGTGGCATTGTCGGCACGCTGTCCCTGGTGCTGATGGCGCCGCTGCTGGCGGAGATGGCGCTGTCCTTCTCCACCTTCGAGTATTTCTGGCTGGCCTTCCTGGGGCTTATGTGCGCGACGCTGGTGGCGCGTTCCTCGCCCATCAAGGCGATCGCCGCCATGCTGCTCGGCCTGCTGATCGCCTGCATCGGCATGGAGAACCCGGCCGGCACGCCGCGCTTCACCTTCGGCATCCCGGATCTGCTGGGCGGGGTCGAGATCATCCCGGCCCTGGTGGGTGCCTTCGCCGTCTCCGAGGTGATCCGGGCCATGGTCACGCCGGAGCCACCGCCCATACCGCGGCGGAAATTCGGCTCCATCCTCGCGGGCCAGTGGCAGCTGACGAAGAAGTACCAGCTGCCGATGTGGCGGGGGAACCTGATCGGCATCATCATCGGCGTGCTGCCGGGCGCTGGGGCCGATATGGCGGCTTGGGTCAGCTACGCCATGGCGAAGAAATTCTCCAAGGAGCAGGAGAAATTCGGCACCGGCCACCCGGAAGGGCTGGTGGAGGCCGGGGCGTCCAACAATGCCTCCCTGGCCAGCGGCTGGGTCCCTGCCCTGCTCTTCGGCATTCCGGGCGACACCATCACGGCCATCGCCATCGGCGTGCTCTACATGAAGGGGCTGAACCCCGGCCCGACACTGTTCACCGAGCGCGCGGACAGCATGTACGCGCTCTATATCATCTTCATCCTGGCCAATATCATCATGATCCCGCTCGGCATCGGCATGATCCGGGTGGCCACCCTGGTGCTGCGGGCACCGCGGTCGGCGGTGATGCCGGTGATCCTGCTGCTCTGCGCCGTCGGCTCCTTCGCCACCGGCAACAACCTGTTCGCGGTGATCCTCGTCGCCTTGTTCGGCTGCCTGGGCTTCGTGATGGAGCGGAACGGCTATCCGGTGGCGGCGATGGTGCTCGGGATCGTCATGGGCGCCATGGTAGAGCAGAATTTCATCACCTCGCTCATCAAGTCGGACGGCGATGTGATGCCCTTCATCGAGCGGCCGGTCTCCGGCGTGCTGGCGGCCATGACCTTCGGCGCATTGCTCTGGCCCGCCGGGGTGTGGGTGTGGCGCCGCTTCGGCGGCGGACGCTTGCCGGCAGCCGAGACACCGCGTTAGCTAAAGGCGCAACAAAAGCAGCCGGCCCGAAGCGGGGCACGGCAGGAGGAGGTTACGTCCGATGAACGGAATTTCCCGCCGCGGAGTACTGGGCAGCGCCGCCGCCCTGGCTGCCACACCGCTCGCCCGGCCGGCGCTGGCGCAGCCGCGCTGGCCGAGCCGGCCGGTGCAGATGATCTGCCCCTGGGCTGCCGGCGGCGGCACCGACGCCGTGCTGCGCATCATCGCCGCACTGCTGGAGAAGGAATTCGGTCAGCCCTTCAACGTGGTGAACCGTACCGGCGGGTCCGGCGTGGTCGGCCATGCCGCGATCGCCCAGGCGCAGCCGGACGGCTACACGCTGGGCATCATCACCTCCGAGATCTGCATGCTGCACTGGCAGGGCCTGACGGAGATCACCTACCGCAACTACACGCCGCTGGCCCTGATGAACAACGACCCGCCGGGCATCCACGTGAATGCCAGCGCGCCCTATAAGGATGTGAAGGCGCTGGCCGATGCCATCAAGGCCAGCCGTCCCGGGCAGCTCAAGGCCTCCGGCACCGGCCAGGGCGGTAGCTGGCATCTGGCGCTGGCCGGCTGGCTCGTCGCCATGGGGCTGAAGGCCGACCATGTGCGCTGGGTACCCTCCAATGGCGCGGCACCGGCAATGCAGGATCTGGCAGCGGGGGGGCTGGACTTCACCACCTGCTCGGTGCCGGAGGCGCGGGCCATGCTGGATGCCGGCCGCACCCGCACCTTGGCCATCATGGCGCCGGAACGGCTTTCGGTCTTTCCCAACATCCCGACCTTGAAGGAGGTGACGGGGGTGGATTACCAGACCGGCTCCTGGCGCGGCATTGCCGGCCCGGCCGGCCTGCCGGCTGAGGTGAAGGCGGCGATCGAGCCGGCCCTCGGCAAGGTCTTCCAGTCCCAGGAGTACAAGGACTTCCTGAACGCCCGCGGCTTCGGCATGGTCTATGCCGATGCCGCCGGCTTCGCCCGCTATATGGAGCAGGCCGACAAGTCACTGGGCGACGCCATGAAGGCGGCCGGACTGGCGAAGGCCTGAGCTTCCGCCCGGCGGCGCCCGGGGAACCGGGCGCCGCGAAGGCACCTTGCCCGATGCCGGCGGAACCCCCACCCTTTGCCCGGATAGCGCCAGGGGGTTCGTGTGGCTGGCTTCAAGAGCACCGAGACATACATCGCATCGCGCGACCTGGAGGTCGCCGTGAACGCCGCCGTCGCGCTGCAGCGGCCGCTGCTGGTGAAGGGGGAGCCCGGGACCGGCAAGACCGTGCTGGCGCATGAGGTGGCGAAGGCCCTCGGCTACCCGCTGATCGAGTGGCACATCAAATCCACCACCAAGGCGCAGCAGGGTCTTTACGAATACGATGCCGTCTCCCGCCTGCGGGACGGGCAGCTGGGCGATCCGCGGGTGCATGACATCAGCAATTACATCGTCCGCGGCAAGCTCTGGGACGCCTTCGATGCCGACCAGCCGGTGGTGCTGCTGATCGACGAGATAGACAAGGCCGATATCGAGTTCCCGAACGACCTGCTGCTCGAACTCGACCGCATGCAGTTCTTCGTCTACGAGACGCGGCAAACGGTGGTGGCGAAGCACCGGCCGATCGTCATCATCACCTCCAACAACGAGAAGGAGCTGCCGGACGCCTTCCTGCGCCGCTGCTTCTTTCACTACATCCGCTTCCCGGACCGGGAGACGATGGAGCGGATCGTCCACGCCCACTTCCCCAATATCCGCCAGGACCTGGCGCGGGAGGCACTGAACGTCTTCTTCCAGATCCGCGGCGTGCAGGAGTTGAAGAAGAAGCCGGCGACCAGCGAGTTGCTGGACTGGCTGAAGCTGCTGATGATCGAGGACCTGCCCGCCGAGGTGCTGCGCAGCCAGGACCCGAAGGTAGCGATCCCGCCGCTCTATGGCGCACTGCTGAAGAACGAGCAGGACGTGCATCTGTTCGAGCGGCTGGCCTTCCTCTCCCGGCGGCAGCAACGCTAGGGCCGCGCCGATGTTTGCCACCTTCATCCTCGCGCTTCGGGAGGCCGGGCTGCCGGCCTCGATCACCGAATACCTGACCCTGCTGCGGGCCATGAAGGAGGGTGTGGCCGAATACAGCGTGGAGGATTTCTACTATCTGTCCCGCGCCACGCTGGTGAAGGATGAGCGCCACCTGGACCGCTTCGACCGCGTCTTCGGCGAGGTCTTCAAGGGGCTGGAGCCGCCGGAAGGCGACCTGCGCCAGGCGCTCCCGGAGGACTGGCTGCGCAAGCTGGCCGAGAAGCTGCTGACCGAGGAGGAGAAGGCCGCCATCAAATCCGCCGGCGGCTTCGAGGCGCTGATGGAATTGCTGAAGCAGCGCCTGAAGGAGCAGAAGGGACGGCACCAGGGCGGCAACAAATGGATCGGCACCGCCGGCACCTCTCCCTTCGGTGCCTATGGCTACAACCCGGAAGGCGTGCGCATCGGCCAGGACGAATCGCGCCACCGCCGCGCCGTGAAAGTGTGGGACAAGCGGGAGTTCCGCGACCTCGACGACAATGTGGAGATCGGCACCCGCAACATGAAGCTGGCGCTACGCCGGCTGCGCCGCTTCGCCCGCCAGGGCGCAGCAACGGAGCTGGACCTGCCGGACACCATCCGCGCCACGGCGAACAATGCCGGCACGCTGGACCTGAAGCTGGTGCCGGAGCGGCACAACGCGGTGAAGGTACTGCTGCTGTTGGATATCGGTGGATCCATGGACGACCATGTCCGCATCTCGGAGGAGCTGTTCTCCGCCGCGCGGTCCGAATTCAAGCATCTGGAGCATTTCTACTTCCACAACTGCCCCTATGAGCGGCTGTGGCGGAACAACCGGCGGCGGCGGGAGAGTGAAATCTCCACCTTCGAGGTGCTGCGCACCTACGGCCCCGACTACAAGCTCATCTTCGTCGGCGATGCGAGCATGAGCCCCTATGAGATCGTGCAGCCCGGCGGCAGCGTGGAACACTGGAACGAGGAACCCGGCACCGTCTGGATGAACCGGCTGAACGGCCATTTCCGCCGCTCCGCCTGGCTCAACCCGATGCCGGAGGAGACCTGGGGCTACTATGCCTCTATCGGCCTGATGCGGCAGTTGATGGAAGGGCGCATGTTCCCGCTGACCCTCGGCGGGATCGAGGCGATGACGCGGGAGCTCAGCCGCTAGCGATCAGGCCGGGATCCGCACCGGCAGTTCGGTGATGCCATGCACGAAGGCGGAATAGACCCGCTTCGG